>JAJPZF010000070.1 GCA_021204545.1 Prevotellaceae bacterium | reverse complement strand
CCCTCTCCGTCACCACCGTCCCCACGGAGTGAGGCAGGCTCGTCCCCTCCCAGCGGCGCAGCACACCGCAGCGAAGCAGCTCCCCGATGCGAGGCACAACGAGGGAGCTGGCGTAGCTGAGGAAGACGGCATTAGTGCAGACCGTCCTCCTTGGACGCTCCCCAAGCGGCTCGAGAGCCTGCCGCCAGCGCAACGCCCTAAGCACCTGCGCAGCCACGCCGAAGGGAAGGCTCAGCAGCATCCAGCCCCAGCGCATCTCGCTCAGCAAAGCCTCCGCCACCTGCCGCCACTCGATGCCCCTGTACATCCACCAGAGAATGCCTGCCGCAAGAAGAAGGGATAGCGTTATTTTAAGGAAAGTGTTGGCTACTCGCTTCAATAGTTATAGCTATATTTGCCCGCGAATGTACTAAGTATCCCTAAGATATGAGGGCGGTTAGGCCTAAAAAGTTCCTCGGTCAGCACTTCCTTAAAGACCTTAGCGTGGCGCGGCGCATTGCCGACACCGTTGACGCTTGCCCCTCGCTGCCCATCCTTGAGGTGGGGGCAGGCACGGGCGTGCTGACGCAGTTCCTCGTGGAGAAGGGCAGGGAGTTAAAGGTGGTGGAGATAGACTACGAGTCGGTGGCTTACCTGCTCAGGGCTTTCCCCCAGCTTGAGGACGATATCATAGAGGACGACTTCCTCTCGATGCGCCTTGAGAGGACGTTCGGTGGGCGAGGCTTCGTCGTGACGGGCAACTATCCTTATAATATATCGTCGCAGATATTCTTCCACGTCCTTGAGCATCGGCAGCTCGTCCCCTGCTGCACGGGCATGGTGCAGAGGGAGGTGGCGCTGCGCCTCAGCGCCAAGCCCGGCACGAAGGCTTACGGCATACTGACGGTGCTGGTAGGGGCGTGGTACGACGTGGAGTATCTCTTCACCGTTGACGAGGGCGTGTTCGACCCGCCCCCACGGGTGAAGTCGGCAGTCATCCGTATGAGGCGCAACACGGTCGAGGAGCTTGGCTGCGACGAGACGCTCTTCCGCACCGTCGTTAAGACTGCCTTTAACCAACGCCGCAAGACCTTGCGCAACGCCCTTAAGCCCCTCGCCGCCAGCCTTGGCATAACCGACTGCTCCTTCCTCCCCGAGGAGACCCTTCTGAAGAGGGCGGAACAGCTGTCCATCCCTCAGTTCGTTGAACTAACCAACCTAATACAATATGCGAAAGACAATACTTAAGCTCAGCCTTTCCTTCCTCCTCGCCTTCGCCTTCGAGGCGGGAGCGGAAGCCAAGAGCCTCGTCCTAACCCTCGACGACGGCACTCAAGTGTACTACCTCGTCTCTAACGACAACCCGCCCCGTATGGTGCTTGCCGACGACGGCACGTTCACGCTCAACAATCAGGACTACACCATTGCCAACGTCAAGTGCTTCGCCTACAGCTCCACCGACTACTCGGGGGAGAAAGGCACTGTTGACGGCATCGTGGAGATGGACGACACCCGCCTCACGATGAAGGGCAATGTAAGGATCTACACTCTCGACGGCAGGCTCGTCTCTGAGGGAGGCAGCCTCGCAAGCCTCAAGGCAGGCATATACGTGCTGACCGACGGAACGACAACCCTTAAAATACAGAAACGACCATGAGCGAGAGACAGAACGAACCGACCTTAAGCGAGAGACAGAGCGAACTCGTTCGCTCTTCCGAGCGACTGGGAGGTCGCCAAAGGCCACTCGTTCGCTCTTCCGAGCGATGGGGAGTTCGCCAAAGGCAAACGATGAAGCGCACACTACCTATAATAATCATTAGCATTATAAGCATCGCCTCGGCAAAGGCGCAAGACGTTCGCCCCGACACCCTCTGGTATCGCTACGACAACCGCTTCACCGCCAACGGCTCGTGGGACATATCAGCCTACGACACGATAGAGTTCCGCGCGTCGGCAATGTACTTCTACAAGCCTGGCGGGGAAAGCGGCAAGAAACGTGTCGGCATCCCTTCCTCTGACGGCGTGTTTATGTTCGCCAACCCTGGGAGGATACTGTATAAGCCAAGCAGCATGAGCGGCGACTTCACCAGCACGAGCAACCAGTGGTGCTTCGACCGCAGCAAGGAGAGCGAGCATTTTGTCTGCTTCTGGGAGAACGGCAGCACAGCAGACGTTGACTACATACTGCAAGTGGCGGAGAAGGCGTGGGACGTGTACACCGACCAGCTCGGTTTCCTTGAGGCGGGCAACAGCAGCACCGACACTTACAAGATACTCATCAGAGCCTACAACACCAGCGACTGGATAGCCAGCGGCAGCGGCGAGGACATGAAGATAGGCACGCTCAACATCTCGCCCTCTGCCGCCACGGCAAGGGGCGGTCACACCGTCGCCCACGAGATAGGACATACGTTCCAGTACCTTACCAACGTGGACTGCGGAGCGAACGACGTGCACGGCTTCAACTACGGGCTTGGAGAGAACGGAGCTGGGGGCAATGGCTTCTGGGAGGACTGCGCCAACTGGATGGCTTATAAGGTGTACCCCGAAAGGCAGTTCACCGACGGAGAGTACTTCGAGGGCTACCTCACGCTCTGCCACCTTAACCTTATGCACGAGACGGCTCGCTACTACAACTGCTTCTACCAAGACTATCTCTGCGACAAGTTCGGGCAGAACTTCATAGGGAGGCTGTGGCGTGAGGCCATCAATCCCGAAGACCCCGTCGACGCTATAATGCGCCTCGAAGACCTCTCGCAGGACGAGTTCTCCGCCCTTATGTACGACTGCTTCGCCCACATGTGCACGTGGGACATCGAAAGCGTGCGCAGCCAAGCCTCGCACCGTGTGGGGGCTTACTACAACCGCCTCAGCAGCCTTGAAGTTGACGGGGAGGAGTGGTTTCAGGTGGACAGTGCTTATTGTCCGCAGAACTACGGCTACAACATCACTCGCCTTAAGCTGCCCGAGGCAGGCACTACGGTAAGTGTGCGCTTCAAAGGCATCGCAGGAGCTGATGGTTATCGCAGCATAAACACCTCGAAGGCGGGATGGCGCTGGGGGCTTGTGGCTTACAACACCGACGGCTCTACCACTTACGGCGATATGCAGAGCAGCCCTGAAGGTACTGCCAGCTTCACCGTGGGCGACGACTGCCAAGAGCTTTGGCTTGTGGTAATGGGCGCTCCCACGGAGTGGTGGCATCACGAGTGGGACGACGATGTGACTAACGACGAGCAATGGCCTTACAGGGTGCAGATAGAAGGCTCGAGACCTTACGGCTGCTTCAACACATACACAGCTGACGACTTCCCCGACGACTACGTGCGCAAGGACACGACCGTGGTCATCGACGCTGAGCTTGCCTACAGCTCCGACAGCTACAGCTCCACGTGGGTGCAGTATGACATGGACGCCATCAGCGAGGCTCTCGGCATCCCCACTGCCGACCTTCTCTCCATTAAGTACGGCACAAGCTACAACCCACGCTTCGCGGGCGTAAGCACAAGCGGAGCGCTGACCAACAGCGTCACCACAACCACGTCCTCCAGCACTTGCTACGGGCATTGGTTCACCACGTCGGGCAACGTCAGCAACTACGACAGCAGCGCGGCTGTCTTTGCCGAGATGTATCCCGCAAGCTATCAGTGCAACGTGGGGCAGTATCCTGGCAGGCTCTCGGCAGGCAAGACGTACACCACCCGCCAGGCTGTGGTCTACAAAGCCCCCGACGGCAACACCTACACAGCCACGATGGAGATACACCTCGCCGTCTATTAAAAAAGGGGCAATTCCTTTGGCTATAAGGTTATAATCTGTAATTTTGCCCTGCGTCTAATATCGAAAAGTATGGATACCCTTGAACAGACCCCGTTAGAAGAGCCTCAAGCAACCGAGCAAGAACCCAAGGAAATGGAGCCCATAGCTCAGGAAGAGCCTGTGGCCAAGGAGCAAGCCCCTGCGGCTGAAGAGCCTGTAGCCGAGGAGCCTGTGGCTGAAGAGCCTGCTGCCGAGGAGGAGGGTATCTCCGTGCCTTTGATGATGACGAAGCAGGAGGTCATGGCTCGTGTCAGCGCCATCGTCGAGAATGGAGAGACGAGCGACAAGCAGGAGCTTGACCTGCTGAAGCAGCTCTACTACAAGTACCACAACGCCGAGGCGATGG
>JAJPZF010000020.1 GCA_021204545.1 Prevotellaceae bacterium | reverse complement strand
GAACTTCTTCATATCCCACAGGTTTCGGGGAGAAACGCCCATCTGCGGATAGCGTAGCTTCAGGTCGGAGGACAGACGATTGACCACACTGCTGCCGTGCTTGCTCTCCACCTTCCTCTCGTGAAGCAACCTGCCTATCTCCTAGTGAGCTATGCCGATGGCTGAACACACCGTAGTAGCCACCATAGCTCTTGACCTGTCGATAACTGCGACAGCCTGTCGCAGTATTGCTTCGTACTCAGGTTCTTCCACGTGTATAATGTCAGCCATATCGTTGTTCTTTATATCGGTTACTGCCTGAAGCAAAGATAGATCTTTTATCATAATGGAACGATATCATTCCTGATAAATATCGGGGACACGCTTTCACGGCATCACGCCACCCTTATACCCCCCCGACCCGTGGGTTGAGAGCAAAAGACTGTGCGGTCGTGAGGGAATGACTGCGCTAAGTCAGAGGCAAGGAGGGAGGGGGAGTATCGTTCCGTTGGCTATGAGGTAGAGGGTTGGCACTCGTCGGACGGCGTATGCCCTTACGGCTTCTCCGCTCCAATGGATGCTGTCGATCGATGGCAAGGAGGTGGACGACGGGATGGGAGCTGGTAAGGCAGTATGCCCCCTTCGTCACAACTTCACGACTTTCTGATGCCCCCGTTTTGTGACGTGATTGGTGAAGCACCACAGAGGCTAATATGGGTTGTACCAGCTCTTCGGCGAGATTCGGCTGCGCTCGGCAATTCAAGCGAGCTTGATTGCTCTCGTTTGCACGAGCGTTTAGGGAATTGCCAAGCTTAGTGCCTCGAACTCAAAACCGCAAAAGCCTTACGAAATAAGCCATTAAAAACTCGATTGTTGAAGAATAAACCTTTAATGGCTGCAATGGTCTTAAGGAAAAGATAATGTGCAGTTCTGCCACAAGCATTGGCATATTCGCCTTCACGGGTTGTGATGGTTTGAAGCCAGTAATAATAATCAGTTCGGCGACACGCCTTGGGCGGGAAGCAATGAATATCCCACAGAAGGTGTCAATATCATCCGCTATTCTGACGGCACTGTGAAGAAAGTGCTGGTAAAGTAAACGCAAAACGAACAAGATCTAAGGTTATGTCTTACTATTCCTCTGGAAAAATGAGCAGGGACTTTGAAAGCCAAGTTCTGGATTTCATACAATCTCAGTTATCTGACAATGAGAAGGCAGAGTACGAGAAAGCCTTGAGCGAGCAAAAGGAGAATCGCAGATTATACTTTTATCCCGATATGGTCTTGCCTATAGGATGCGAAAAACTGAAATGGGAAAAGTATACAATTGTAGAGGTGAAAACATATCTGCGCTTCAACACAATACAGTGGCTTAAGAATAGGATTGGAGCATCAGGGCTCGATGACTATGAGGTTAAGATTATCTATCTGTCGAGTTTGTGCGTAAATCTCCCTGAGACAGAGGATACTCATTATCAAATACTCAGCAAGGATGAGCTCTTTGGCCGTATTCCAGGGGATAATCAAAAGGGAAGTACTGGCAGCTACAATGAAAAGGATGTCGTGGATTATCGCATAGCTTTTCAGGAAAGGACTTGCACACTCTTTGTCGGTGCTGGTGTGAGCCAATCTGCCGGTTTGTCAGGATGGCAGGAGCTGCTCCAAAGAATAACAAAAAGAATAATCGGCCCCGAGGAATATAAGGATGATAGTTACTTCAAAACTGTTGAGGAAATATGTAGCCACTCAAATATTGTGACGGCACGGTACTTGGAGAAACTGCTGACAGCAAAAAGGCTTCGGGCAAAAAGAAACTTAAGGGAAAGAGAAAAGCCGAGAATCAAAGAGGGCTTTGTGAGGTATTTGAGGGAAGCTATGTATGATGGGCGCAAGGCCGGTGATATGAATCTGGTAAACAGTATTGTTGACCTTGTACGAAATAACAGAGATAAGATACAAAGTGTCATAACATATAATTTCGATGACCTGTTGGAGCAAGAATTTGAAAAGCAGGAAGTAAAAGCCGGCTCTTTCTTCGACAACAGTGGAATTGTGGAGAAAGGCGTCTTTCCTGTAATTCACGTGCATGGCATTCTGCCCCAGACTTCAGGGCAAGGTGGCGAGATTATCTTTTCCGAGGATGAGTATCACGAATTATATAATAACCAGAATTCTTGGGCTAATGTCGTACAACTATATGCTCTGCAAACCACCACTTGCTTCTTTCTCGGAATGTCAATGAACGACCCCAATCTTCGTCGCCTGCTGGAAGTGTCAAAGCATTCCGATGAGGTTATGCATTATGCCTTCCTGCGAAAGGAAGATGCGTTGAAGAGTTTTGACTTCGCCGAGAAAGAAGAAGTTATAAAAAGTATGTTTCGGGATCTGGGTGTCGAGATTGTCTGGTTTAATGTGTTTGGCGAACTCCCTCGCTTAATAAGAGAAATGGGAGTGCATTCCGCGGAAACCGCAGACAGCTCTACCGACTGAGCGTGGAGACGTAGGCGGCCGTGGGGAAAAGACTGCGCGGCCGTGAGGGGATGACTGCGCTAAGTCAGAGGCAAGATGGGAGGGGGAGTATCTTTCCGCCTGCTATGAGGTAGAGCGTGGGCACACGTCGGACGGCGTAGGCCTTGGCTGCGTCTCCGTCCCAATGCGCGCTGTCGATGTCGAGGGCTGCGAGGCGCACGGCGGGATGCTTGGCAAGGTAGGCGTTGACGAGCCGCCATTCCTCCTGGCAGTCGGGGCACCACGTTGCGTGGAAGACAAGCAGGGTGGTGTCCCGCAGCTGTATGCCTTCGACGGGCGGGGCGAAAGAGCCTGGGTGGACGTTGCGCATTGCCTGGAGTGTCTCGTCGAGTTCACGGACGTAGGGGTGGCTAAGCTTGAGGCGTTTGCGCAAGGCGGCGAGCGAGTCGTAAGGCAAGGAGGCGGTGAGGAAGCGCGCTGCCATGAAGGCTGTGACCGGGCTGTCGGGGTGGCGGTTGATGAGCGTGTCGGCAAGGAAGCCGCCAGAGAGTGTGCGTTGCAGCAGGGCGTTACCCTCGGTGGGAGTGGTGGCTATCTGGTTGTTCTCCCACAGGCGGATGCGGAGCGTCGGGGCGTCGGCGACGAAGGGAGCGGGGTGGCGGTCTCTCGGGTTAGCCGAAAGCCCGTAGACGAACCGCCCCGTCAGCCGTCCGCTCCAGCTGAACTTGCCCGAGTGCGCCTCGAGCGAGTCGACGACTTTCCACCCGAAGTCCCTGTACTGGCTTATATATATAATGGTATCCTTCCCCTGCCACTCTCCTTCGATGCGGGTGCGCTTGCAGCCCGCGAGCAGCAGGGCTGCGGGGAGGAGCAGCAAAAGGCGTCTCACAGAGCCTCGGCTATGAGGTCGCGTATCAGGCAGACATCGCCGCGTGGCACGCCCAGTCGGACGAGCGTCTCAGCGTCGCGGTCGAAGGGAGCGAGCGGGTCTCTCGCGTTCTTTGTGGTGGAGATGTAAGTGGAGGCGTAGCGGTGGTAGAGCTGTAGAGCCTCGAGGATGTTGCCCTCAAGCCACTCGGTGTGTGCGCAGTTGAGGCAGTCCTCCCAGCACGCCCCCTGCGTGTTCTCCTCCACAAGCCGGTGGTAATAGCGGTGGGCAGTGGGGAGGTCGCCCAGTTGCAAGGCGCACCAAGCCACGGCCCTTGTGGAAGGGATGACCCTCTTTCCGCTAAGCTCCAGCTTGAAGAACCTTTGTTGCGCCTCTTTCCAGTGCTCAAGTTGCATCAGGCACAAGCCGAGGTCGACGAGGGTTCGCTCGTCTTCGGGGTTGAGGCTCTCGAGCTGAAGCAGGCAGTCGAGCTGCGCCTCGTGCTGGCCAGCCATGGCGAGGCAAGCTTGCAGGCGGCGCATCAGCCCGGTGTTCTGCGCATCGAGCAGCAGGGCTTGGCGTAGCAGGGAGGCAGCCTTTAAGGCGTTGCCCAACTTCTCCTCGCAAACGGCGAGGGCGTTAAGCAGCACGGCGGAGCTTCCTTCGAGCTTGAGCAGCAGTTCGAGGTGCGTCTTGGCGTCGGTGTAATGCCCATAGCGGAGCAGTGTCTCTGCTGTGTGGCGGAGATAGACGGCGTCGGAGGCGAGCGTGTCCTTAAGAACGGGGTTGTATGCGAAGAGCAGCTGTGGCGAGAAGACGGATGGCCAGCCAGACGACCAAGGCGAGCG
>JAJPZF010000254.1 GCA_021204545.1 Prevotellaceae bacterium | reverse complement strand
TCCTCGAAGTCGAACTTGCTGAAGACCGCGCCGTAGCCGCACTCCAGCTCCAGCCCCCACTGCATGTCAATGCGGGGCACCTCCGTGCCGAGGTAGGCGTAGTCCCCGTCCTCGCTCTTCCATATAAGGTAGTGGAGCGAGGCGGAGGTCGACATCACCACCGTGTTGCCCACCATCACCATGTCCGCGAGCGTCCCGTCGCAGGAGCCTATCCACGTCACGGCATTATCGGTGTCTTTTTCGTCATTCTCCCAGGACTTCACTCCAGTCTCACCATTGGTGGCAATCCCCCCTCCCGTCCAGTGGACGGTCTCCGCCTCGCAGGTGTCCTTGTCGACCCAGAAGAGCAGGACGCTGCCGCCGTCCTGCCTCGCGATGATATAGTGAGTATAGCTTGCCGTGGAGTGCAGGTAGACCTTGTCGTCCTTCTTGACCACGAGCCCCTTGGCAAGGGCGGGCGGGTACGTCTTCAGCGCCCCGTCCTCGTAGACGGCGTTAGTGGCGAACGCCAGCGCCCCGTCCTTGCACTGCGTGTCGTCGGGCAGCGTCGTCAGGCCCGAGTAGTCAACCGTTGCCTTGTCCATTCTCCAAGGCCTGCCTGGGGTTCACGTTCCACTGGAGCGGCTGGCTCTCGGGGGGCAGCTCCATGGGCTGCTGCCCGGCCTGCGCCTGCTGCTGCGCCTGCTGCTGCTGCGCCTTCAGCTCGTCGCTCTCTATTATCTTCAGGAGGTCGTCCGCGAACTCGAACGAGCCCGCCTTGAGCATCTGCGGCAGCGTTATCTGCCCGCTCTGGAACACCTGGAGGAGCATCTGGTTCGCGCTCTCGCGGTAGGCCGCGGTGCGGCGCGCCTCGTGTATCGAGAGGTCGAAGTCCATGTTCATCACCTTGTCGGGCGTGCCCGTCTCGGGCATCTGGTCGCCCGCTATCTCCATCACCCTGCGCCCGTCGTAGTACTGCTGTATGTTCCTGACCCTCTTGCGCGCCGCCTGGAGCACGAAGCTGTCGAAGCTCATCACCACGTCCACGAGCGAGGTCGTGGCGTTGTCGGCCTGCTGGGCGTAGAGGGTGCCGCTCGTGCCGCTCGTCGGGGTCTTGCCCTGAAGCGCGCCGTGGACGCCAGAGATGTCCTCCATCATCTTCATCTGAAGCTGGAGGAGCTCCGTCAGGCCTATGTTGGTGGAGTTCGAGGTTATCACCTGCGGCAGGTGCTGCAGGCCCTTGGACTTGTAGAACACCATGCCGCGGTACGAGGTGGCCATCTCGGCGAACTGCTCGGGGCTCATGCCCTCGGGTATCGCCTCGCGGGGTATCATCATGAGGCCCTTGGCAGAGCTGCGTATCGCCATGTCGTACATCGTGACGAGGCGGTTTATCATCCTCTGCTGGTCTATGACGTCGCTCACGAAGGAGTGTATCTCGCCGTCCACGAACGGGTACGCCTTGAACACGTAGGGGTGGCTCTTGTGCTCGTACGGCGTCTCCCCCTCGTCCAGTATGTCGCCGAACGGCGAGAGGAAGTAGTAGTACCACACGCTGTCCACGAACCACTCGCAGTCTATCAGGGGTATCTCCTCCCGCGGCATGCCCAGGCGCGCGCCCGCCTCGAGCCGCTCCCGGTTCTCCGCGTCCACCATCGCCGCCTTGTCCCTGGTCTCTATCTTGAAGACCTCGCCCGAGTTCCAGTCGTGGCAGCGGTAGCGGGGGCGGCTCTCCCTTCTCCACACCTCCACCACGCGGCAGCGGGTGTACTCCCTCGACATGAAGAAGTCCCAGTCGCGGGGCTCGCTGTAGCCGAACTCCGCCCACTTCGTGCTGAAGGCGCTTCTCGTGCGGGCGTGGGCGTACATGTCCTTGAGGCCGTTCACGTCCTTGGCCGAGTGCGCGAACTTCTCGCACAGCGTGCCGAACTCCACGTCGTGAAGCTCGGCCACGAACTGGCAGTCCTCCCCTCGGGGGTCCCGCATGTTGCAGTCTATGACGAGGTTCGTCGTGGGCACCATGTCAGTCCAGCAGTCCATCCTGCCGTTCTTCCAGCCGCACCAGTTCTTCTCGCAGACGAGGCTGCTTATGAGGAACTCCTCCATCTCGCGGGCGTTGAGCTCGTCCATGTCGTTGAGCTGGTGGTTGTACTGGAGCAGCGTCGTCATCACCTCGGCGTAGAGCTGCTCGTCCCTCACCCTGCTGGCGCAGATGGGCTCGTTGTTCTGGTTGCGCCAGAAGCCTATCACGTTGCGCAGCAGGCGGCGTATCATG
Organism: Prevotellaceae bacterium; assembly: GCA_021204545.1. Lineage (GTDB taxonomy): Bacteria > Bacteroidota > Bacteroidia > Bacteroidales > Bacteroidaceae > Physcousia. The sequence continues at coordinate 1,924 of JAJPZF010000254.1, read as the reverse complement.
TTCTGCTTCATCGGCGTGTTGCCCTCCCGCCTGAGGTACTCCGCCTCCGTCATCCTGCCGCAGGAGGTCTCTATGACGTCGCCCCACTGGTCGCCGAAGACGTACCTCTTGTTCCTCTCGCGGTCAGCCCTGAAGCGCGCCATGGCGTACCAGTACTGCTGCGCCTCCATGAGGACGCTCTGCCCCCTCTCGCGGTCGCCGGCGCCCTTCTCCCACTCGTACTCGCTCTTCCTCGTGGGCTTTATCCTCGACAGTGGTATAAGCCTGTCCCTTGTCATCTCACCATTCGGGGTAATAGGGGCGCCTGAGCGCCGTGTAGTTCATGTACTTGGCGTCGTTTATCCTCTCCTCCGCCTCCTCCCACTTCTCCTGCCACTGCCCCGCTTTGTCGGGGTCGGTGAGGCTCGTCAGCTGCCACAGCGCCTTGAAGACCATGTAGTCGTGCACGAGCCTCTCCAGCAGCTCCACCGTGCTGTCGCTGTAGCAGGGGGGCACGGTGAGGGCGGCCGTGTACTTCTGCTTGCGCCTGAGGTAGTCGTCGCGGGTGTACCCGTCCTCCACGGCCTCGCGGGCGTAGGGGTAGAGCATGTTGAGGCACTCGGCGAAGGAGCGGGTGAGGGAGCGGGAGACGAGCTCCACGTTGCCGTCCTGTATGGCGTCCTGCGTCTCGTGCTTGGCGTGCAGGGGCGTCTTGTCGCCCTGGTCGTTCATGAGGTCTCCCTCGATGTACGCCCACTGGGCGATGTCGTAGAGCAGCTCGGGGGCGAGGAAGGTGAGCGTCACCGTCCTTGTCTCCTTGTTCCGTCTGTCGTAGTAGCTTCCGCAGCCCATCGTCTGTCGTGGTTCGCGGCAAAGATAGGGGAAGTGGCGGCGGGGCGGGGCTTATCCGTCCACTTTATGCGGACGGGGAGGGAAAGAAAGAGGGGCTACGCTCCCGCGCCGCCCCTTCACGCAATGTCAAACAGACCCAAAGGCCATTAAAAAGAAAGGGGGCGGAGATTATGATGGTGCCATCGTTTCCGCCCCCGCGCCTTGCCTGGGAGCGATGAACCCAGGCGGGGACTTTGTCGGGGGCAAAGGTACGAAAAGGCGGGCGTTCCGCCAAGGGAAAGCCCGCCAAAGTCTCACTTTAAGCCTAAGAAAAGCTGACGGCTGCCCTCACGGGTGACCGTCAGCGGACGATAAAATTTTTATTGCGAAAATTTTTATTTAACCGTCGCGAAGGTAGTCATTATTCCCCTTTCACGCAAGTCTCTTGAGGGTTTTTCTGTAGAGCCGCCACACGAGGGCGAGCAGGAGGAACAGCACTATCGGGCTCACGCGCCACGCCTTGCGCCACCACGGGGTCTTTGTCCTGGCCCTGGTCTCCGCCACGCGGTCGCGGTAGACTATGCTGTCACGGGTCACCACTGTGCGCTCCACCGCCGCCTTGAGGGCCTGCCGCTTGGTGCGGAGGGTGTGCCGCAGCCTGCCCTCCGACACCCTCGCCTCGCTGACGGCGTAGTCCGTCTCCAGCCTTGAGAACGTGTCGGGGGTCTCCCTCTCCGCCGTCTGGAGGGGCAGCGTTATCTCCACCGTGTCATGCAGCACGGTCTCCCTCAGCTCCACCCGCACGCTGTCGGTGGAGGTGTAAGCCACGCCCCTGTGCGAGCGGCAAGAGCCCAGCAGACACAGAAGCAGCGCCATAAGCGCCGCCAGTATGATAATGTTGAGCCAGTATCTCACGCCTCCGCCCATCTCCTGGCCTCCCACTCCCTGCGCCTCACAAGGCCTTCCAGCTTGACCTTCTTGCCGTCCGCCGCGTGTCCGTACACCCACCGCCTGAACTGCCCCTGTATCTCCTCCGTGGGGAAGCCCAGCTTTATGTAGCGCAGCAGGGTCGAGCCCTTAAGCCGGGCTATGCCGAGGTTGAAGACGAAGTCCG
>JAJPZF010000010.1 GCA_021204545.1 Prevotellaceae bacterium | reverse complement strand
TCACCTACGTTAATATAGGTCGTCAGACCACAGAGGACGAGGGCATCGCCAAGGTTCGCCTCATCGTGCCGCACAGCCAAGGCACTGCCGACGCCACGGGCAACGTCTACCCCTGCTTCTACGAGCTTACTTACCAGGAAATGCGGTAAGTGGTCTTTCTCTAATCCACCAACATCAGGTCGGAGATTATGTAGTTCGAGATGAACAAGCCGTCAGCACTTAGGCGCATAGTGTCCTTGCCAATCATCTCAAGCATGCCGCTCGTGAGGTGGCTGCGTGCCTGCCCGAGGCAGTAAGCCAGCCTTTCCTCGCCGAAGTCCTTGCGAAGAAGGGGGAGCGACAGCCCTCGGCGGGTGCGAAGAGACAGCATGACCCTCTCGTTGTACCGCTCGCTCGCCGTCAATTCCTCACGCGAGATTATCTCCCGACCGCTTATATAATCCCCGACATCCGCCGTGTTCCGCGAGCGAAGGCTGCCGCCATCGTAGCTGTGCGCCCCTGCCCCGAAGCCAAGGTACGGCGAGCCGTCCCAGTAACTGCTGTTGTGCCTCGAGCGAAAGCCGGGCAGCGCGAAGTTGCTGATCTCATAGTGTTCCATCCCCGCCTCGGCAGTCATTTGCCGCAAGATGGCATATTCCTCCTCCGACTCCCGCTCGCTCACCTGCTTCACCTTCCCCTCAAGGAGCATATTATATAAAGGTGTGCCGGGCTCCCACTGCAAGTCGTAGGCGCTAAGGTGCGTAATCCCGCTGGCAAGGACAGTGCGCGCGTCCCTCCCGAAGCCGCCCGCGCTCTGCCCTGGGATGCTGTACATAAGGTCAACGCTAAGGTTGGTAAAGCCCGCCTCCTGCAATGTCTCGATGGCCGAGAGTGCCTGCCTTGCCGTGTGCCTGCGCCGGAGGAAGCGCAAAAGCTTGTCGTCGAGCGACTGAACGCCCATACTAATTCTGTTGACTGCCGTGTCCCTCAGCCTCGCGGCAAGCCCGGCGGAGACATCGTCCGGGTTGACCTCGATGGTGAACTCAGCCTCGCCGTCGAGAGCGAAACTGCGATTGATGACGCCCGTCAAACGGCTCAGAGCCTCAGGGCAAAGCAGTGAGGGCGTGCCGCCGCCAATATATACCGTGCTTGCCCTAGGCTCACCGTTCTCCTCCCTGCGGCTCGCCATCTCACGCCCAAGCGCATCCACGTAGCCGAGCTGCCAGTCTTCGCCGAGGGTTGTCGAAACAAAATCGCAATAGGCGCAGCGGCTTTTGCAGAAAGGTATATGAACGTAAACCCCCGTCATAGGGGTGCAAATATAAAGAATATGCCGCTTACCCTTTGGCGTTTCGCTGAAAATCGTTAAAATTGCAAGCTATAAGGTGATAACACAATAACCACATATCATGAAAGTTTACCAACCAAACGAAATCAAGAACATCTGCCTGCTCGGAAATGACGGCAGCGGTAAGACCACACTCACCGAAAGCCTGCTCTTCGAGGCAGGCATCATCAAACGCCGAGGGCGCATCACTTTGAAGAACACCGTAAGTGATTACTTCCCCGTCGAGCAGGAATATGGCTACAGCGTGTTCAGCACCGTCTTCCACACTGAGTGGAACGGCAAGAAACTGAACTGGATAGATTGCCCGGGCAGCGACGACTTTGTGGGAGCTGCCCTAAGCGCAATGTACATCACCGACACCACAGTCCTGCTAATCAAAGGCGCTAACGGCATCGAAGTAGGCACGCAAAACCACTTCCGCTACGCCGAGAAGCTCGGAAAGCCCGTTCTCTTCCTCATCAACCAGCTCGACGACGAGGCAACGGACTACGACCGCCTCATCGAGCAGCTCACGGAGACCTACGGCTCGAAGGTGGTGCCTGTGCAATATCCCTTAAGCACCGGTCCTGACTTCAACAGCGTCATCGACGTCTTGCTGATGAAGAAATACACGTGGAAGCCCGAGGGCGGCGAGCCGACCATAGAGGAAATCCCCGCCGACCAGCTGGACAAGGCGACGGAGTGGCATCAGCGCCTTGTTGAGAGCGCGGCAGAGCACGATGAGGCGCTTATGGAGAAGTTCTTCGAGAGCGAGAGCCTCACGGAGGACGAGATGCGAGAGGGCATCCGCAAGGGGCTTGCCTCGCGGGGGATGTTCCCAGTCTTCTGCGTCTGCGCAGGCAAGGACATGGGTGTGCGCCGCCTGATGGAGTTCCTGGGCAACGTTGTCCCCTTCGGCACGGATATGCCAAAGTTGAAGAATGTCAACGGAGAAGAGGTCGCACTCGACCCGAACGGGCCCACAAGTCTGTTCTTCTTCAAGACTGGTGTCGAGCCGCATATCGGAGAAGTAATGTACTTCAAGGTGATGAGCGGCAGAGTGAAGGAGGGCGACGACCTTACGAACGCCGACCGCGGCTCGAAGGAAAGGATGTCGCAGCTGTTCTGCTGCGCCGGAGCCAACCGAATAAAGGTGGACGAGCTTGTTGCTGGCGACATAGGCTGCGCCGTGAAGCTGAAGGATGTCAAGACAGGAAACACGCTGAACTCCAAGGACTGCGACTATCGCTTCGACTTCATAAAATACCCCGACAGCAAGTACACCCGCGCCATCCGCGCGGCAAATGAGTCGGAGACTGAGAAGATGATGAACGCCCTTCAGCGTATGCGTGAGGAAGACCCGACGTGGCGCATCGAGCAAAGCAAGGAATTGAAGCAGATACTCATACACGGCCAGGGCGAGTTCCACCTGCGCACTCTGAAGTGGAGACTTGAGAACAACGAGAAGATACAAATAGTGTTTGACGAGCCGAAGATACCTTACCGCGAGACCATCACCAAGGCAGCCCGCGCCGACTACCGCCACAAGAAACAGTCGGGAGGCGCAGGGCAGTTCGGCGAGGTTCACCTGATAATAGAGCCATACGTTGAGGGCGCGCCCATGCAAGAGGTATATCGTTTCGGAAACCAAGAGTACCGCATCACGCCGCGCGGGCAGGAAGAGGTGAATCTTGAGTGGGGAGGCAAGCTGATATTCATTAACAGTGTGGTAGGCGGAGCTGTGGACACGCGCTTCATGCCCGCCATCCTGAAGGGAATAATGCAGAGGATGGAGCAGGGACCTCTGACGGGCAGCTACGCCCGCGACGTGCGTGTGATTGTCTACGACGGCAAGATGCACCCCGTCGACTCGAACGAGATCTCCTTCATGCTCGCCGGAGCCAACCGAATAAAGGTGGACGAGCTTGTTGCTGGCGACATAGGCTGCGCCGTGAAGCTGAAGGATGTCAAGACAGGAAACACGCTGAACTCCAAGGACTGCGACTATCGCTTCGACTTCATAAAATACCCCGACAGCAAGTACACCCGCGCCATCCGCGCGGCAAATGAGTCGGAGACTGAGAAGATGATGAACGCCCTTCAGCGTATGCGTGAGGAAGACCCGACGTGGCGCATCGAGCAAAGCAAGGAATTGAAGCAGATACTCATACACGGCCAGGGCGAGTTCCACCTGCGCACTCTGAAGTGGAGACTTGAGAACAACGAGAAGATACAAATAGTGTTTGACGAGCCGAAGATACCTTACCGCGAGACCATCACCAAGGCAGCCCGCGCCGACTACCGCCACAAGAAACAGTCGGGAGGCGCAGGGCAGTTCGGCGAGGTTCACCTGATAATAGAGCCATACGTTGAGGGCGCGCCCATGCAAGAGGTATATCGTTTCGGAAACCAAGAGTACCGCATCACGCCGCGCGGGCAGGAAGAGGTGAATCTTGAGTGGGGAGGCAAGCTGATATTCATTAACAGTGTGGTAGGCGGAGCTGTGGACACGCGCTTCATGCCCGCCATCCTGAAGGGAATAATGCAGAGGATGGAGCAGGGACCTCTGACGGGCAGCTACGCCCGCGACGTGCGTGTGATTGTCTACGACGGCAAGATGCACCCCGTCGACTCGAACGAGATCTCCTTCATGCTCGCAGGCCGTCAGGCCTTCGCCAAGGCGTTCCGCGACGCGGCTCCCAAGATTCTGGAGCCGGTCTATAACGTGGAGGTGCTTGTGCCAAGCGACAAGATGGGCGACGTTATGGGCGACTTGCAGACGCGCCGCGCCGTGATAATGGGCATGCACAGCGAGTCGGGCTACGAAAAGCTGTCGGCTCGTGTGCCATTGAAAGAGATGTCCAACTACTGCA
>JAJPZF010000264.1 GCA_021204545.1 Prevotellaceae bacterium | reverse complement strand
ACTACGGCGGCGACCTGACTCTTCGCAAGTGGCTGGGCAAGAAGTCCAAGGAGAAACCGCTCCAGGGCCATCACCTTGGTCTCTACGGCCAGATGTTCACCTACGACTATCAGCTCGGGGGCACCGGACATGTCGCCGGCAAATATGTCTACGGAGACGATCACATCGGCACCAACGAGCAACCTTGGAACTGGGGCGTTGGCATCGAGTACGGCTACTCCCTGCCTGTGGCCAAGAGGCTCAACATCGACTTCTCCATCGGAGTGGGCTATGCCGGAGGCACCACCAACTCGTACGAGCCGGAATCCGGCCACGAGTACGTCACCGAGGCCAAGAGGGTCAGCTACATCGGCCCCACCCGCGCCGAGATTTCCCTGATCTGGCTCATCGGCTACGGCAACACGAACGCCGGCAAAGGCCGCAGTAAGTAGGGCGTCCGTATTTAAGACTGCCCGACCGCTATTGTTGGGAAAGTCCGGGCCGGCGATACGCACTTCTAAAGATTGTTCTGACTATATAACCCCGGACCCTATTGAAGCGAGTGCGAAAAAGTCGCAAAAAAGTCTGGCTGACAGGACAATCGAAAACGGAAATTACTAAATTTGCTAGCGAGTTTTGTGGCCAGTCAATCTTCGGATTGACTGGTTTTTCGCGTTTACGGGGCGATCATTCACAAACCACATAAACCGGGCTTTGGCCGGATTACGGGTTCTGCCGGCCGAATGCCATAACCAATAGAACCTCCATACTACAAAAATGAGAAACTCGATTAAACTGTTCATGGCGCTCGCAGTCGTGCTCTGCTTCGCGGGCTGCACGCACAAGACGCTGGAGTACGGATTCCACAGTCTCCAGATCAACGCCGAGGTCGGAGCTCTGACCAAGGCCAGCGGAACAACATGGAACGCTGATCAGATCGGCGTGATCGTCATCGGGACCGACGCCACATCAAGCGAGCTGTACGGCACTGTCTACAATGCCCACTATTCCACCTCCGCAACGACCGACTACGCTGTTTTCAGCCCTTATGACGAAGCCAACACAATCTATTTCACAAGTGCTTCCGAGGAGCTGACCTTCGCGGCCTACGCCCCTTATTACGAGACCAGCAGCTATACCGTACAGCCCGGAACAAGCTCTGACGGCAAGATCACCAATTCCACCCAGGACCAGAAGTCCGACCAGGAGAGCATCGACTATCTGTACGCCACGGGAGCAACGGCCAGCGAGAGCGAACCCATGGCCAGCTTCACCGGAGACAACGCCTTCAAGCATGTGATGTCCAAGCTCGTCATCAACATCATCGCCGGGAACGGCCAGAAATATGCCAACCTCACGGCCGACGGCAGCACCTACTCTCTCGGCGGCCTTGTCCACAGCGGATCTTTCGACGTCTCAACTTCAGGAGCCGGCAAGGCGGCCGCCGACGACAGCGGTACGGCGCTTACAAGCTGGGATCTCGCGACATACCTTCCGACATACGCGAGCTACTACGCGAGCGACAGCGCCACTGAAGCCACTGGCATCACCTACACAGCCTATCTCTATCCTCAGACTCTCGGCACCCTGACCTTCTCTGCCAGCGTGGGAGGAGAGACCTATGAGGGCGACATTTCCCTGACGGACTCCACCTCGGGCTCGACGATAGAGAAATTTGACTCAGGCTGCTATTACACCTGCAACATCATTCTCTCGGAGAACAGCGCCAGCTTCGGCGGCGGAGACGGCACCGGATCTGACGGCAACGGAAGCACGATCGACGACTGGACTGACGGCGGCAGCTTCGGCGGCACCTTCACTCCCAGCAACTGACGCGTAACCCCGCATCTGACTTCTTATGGCAAAGATGAAAATCGCGGCGGGCATATTGCCCGCATTGGCGCTTTGCCTTGCAGCCTGCGCCGTCAGCGGGCCCGAATCGGACACCGGGCCCATCGCGGCGCGGATATGCGCCGGCGTGGGCACCAGGGCGGACGGCTCCAACTGGACGCAGGACGAGATCGGCGTGACAGTCGCCGGCTCCGAATCAGCTTCGAGCACAATGCCTTCCGACTACAAGAACGTCCCGTACGCGACTGAGGCGGACGGCGAGACGGTGGCCGAGTTCACGGCGGTAAGCGACGAGATCTACTTCGACGGCCCGTCGGAGACGACCTTCACGGCCTACGCTCCTTACGAGGAGACCGCCAGTCTGTCCACTCTGCCGGGCAACGAGGGCGTGATCACCAGATCCACGGCCGAATACCAGAAAGACCGGACCAAGATCGACTTCCTGTTCGCCTCCGGGAAGACCGCCAGCTCCTCCAGCCCGACCGTGAATTTCGTCTTTGACCACAGGATGTCGCAGATCATTCTCAACATCAGCGCGGGCGTCGGGGTGGACGCCGAGGGCGACGACGGGATCGAGGGCGGAGAATACACTCTTGCCGGACTCTGCCACAGCGGCACGTTCAATGTCACCACGGGAGAGACCGCGACCGTCGGGGAGGCTGACGGGACAGCTCTGGAGCTCTCCACCGCCTGCACCGCCAGGACCCTGTCCGATCCCGACCCCGGCATCTCCTACACATTGGTCGTCTACCCTCAGACTCCCCAGACCCTGCCTTTCGCGGCCACTGTCGGCGGCAAGGAATACTCCGGTAGCCTCGTCATCCCGACTTCGGCCAGCAACGACTCGCAGACCGACGGGTTCGCGGCCGGCTATTCCTACACCTACGGCATCACGGTCACCGAGACCGGGCTGGTAATCACCGAATGCGTCATCGACAAGTGGATCGAGGCCGACTCAGAATGGGGCAGCTTCGGGCCCATCGGGCAGTTCGTCTATCCCGACACCGAATTCTCGATCCTCTTCAACTCAACCCCTTACATGGGGACTTCGGGCTATGTCAGGATCTACAACTCCGGCACGGGCGATCTGGTCGACGAGATCGATGTCGCCGACCTCTCCTGCCTCGAAGACTGTCAGGACATCACCTCCTATTCCTACAACACCTCGATGGACATCCTGCACGCCAACCCGAAATCCGCCGCTGCCCGCTACAGAGTCGTGTGGTACAAATCCTTGGAAATCACCGGGACAACCCTGACAATCCGTCCCCACAGCTGCGTGCTGGACTATGACACCGACTACTACATCACTGTGGACAAGGGAGTTGTCGACGCGATGAGCTTCCCCGGCATAGGAGCCGGCGAGTGGAAGTTCAGGACCGTGAAGGCTCCGGAGGACGCGGCCAATCTTACGGTCGGCAGGACGGGCTACGACGTCGACTGCCGCACGATCCAGTACGCGCTCTACTACGCCTGTCTGCAGGACAGCTCTCAGGACGGCGACAATCCGGTCACCATCACGGTCGAGGACGGCACCTACGAGGAGCAGCTCTACATGTACGGCAAGAGCAACCTGACCGTCAAGGGCGTTTCGTCAATATCCGCCGGCAGCGTGGGCAGCGACGGCGGAGTGAAGATACAGTATTCCACCAGCGAGAATGACGGCAGCTACAACATCGCCAACACCGCCTCCGGCAACGGTGCCAGCCTTACCTCCGCGCCGAAAGCGGGGGACACCGACCTCGTCAAGTCCGGCGGAATGTATGTGGTGTATCTCGAGAACTGCTCCGGCATCAGGTTCGAGAACGTCTCCTTCGAAAACACCTTCAGCGGACACAGGGTCCAGGCCGGCGCGGTGAACTTCAGCGGGGACAGCAATGACTCCGCCAGCGACGCCAATTTCTCCGGCACAGTCGCCTTCGTCGGCTGCACCGTGCAGGGCCGCCAGGCGGTCATCTTCACCGAGGGCTACAACTGGTTCAGCGACTGTCTTATCGGAGGAAACGTGGACTACATCTGGGGTTATTCCAAGATCGCCCTTTTCGAGAAATGCGAGCTCCAGAGCCAGAGAGACCTGCTCACCGGCAGCTACAGGGACATCGTCCAGGCCAGGTCGAGAAACAAGGATGACCTCGGCTACGTCCTGCTCGATTGCGACCTGACTAACGATTCCGTGGCCGAGACCGACATTTACTACACCTACATCGCCCGCTCTCCGGGCAGCAGTTCCACCTACGACAACGTCGCCTGCATAGGCTGCGTGGTTAGGACTTCCAAGCTGGCCGGGTGGTACATCATGAGAAACACCGACACCGGGGCCCTCTCCGGCGTGCCGAATCCTTCTACGGCCGACGCCCTGCACGGGTGGAGGTACTACAATTTCACGGACG
>JAJPZF010000227.1 GCA_021204545.1 Prevotellaceae bacterium | reverse complement strand
GCTCGTCCTTAGGGGCGGGTATCTGGGCTATCGCCTCGTGGTAGTCGGTGTTGAAGTCCTTGTCCTTGGTGTCCATCTGCTCAACGCCGTGCGACTTCAGTGTCTGAAGCAGCTTCTTAAGGATAAGCTCCACGCCCTCCTTAACAGCCTTAATGTCGTTCTCCGCCTCGATGTGCTGGACGGCAAGCTCGAAGTCGTCCACCACGGGCAGCATCGTCTCGAGCACCTTCCTCCCGCCGTTAAGGATGAGGTCTGCCTTCTCCTTGATGGCGTTGCGGCGGTAGTTGTCGAACTCTGCCTGCTTGTAGAGGCGGTCCTTCTCCAGTTCCGCTATGCGAGCCTCAGCCTCAGCAAGCCTCTCCTCAATGGTAGGCTCCTTCTTCTCCTCTTCAGCCTCAGCCTTAACCTCAGCCTCAAGCTCTTCCTTCTTTATATCTTTTGCCATAAGTATAGTTAAGTTTTGGCGGCGCACTTAGCAAGCGCTATGCCAAAGACACCTTAGTTCTCGCCATACATCTTGCTCTTCAGCTCCTTGATCGCGTCGCTGGAGATGTACTCGTCGTACTCCATCAGCTTGTCTATCGTGCCGTTTGGGGTAAGCTCTATGATGCGGTTGGCCACGGTCTCGATGAACTCGTGGTCGTGGCTGGCGAAGAGTATATTGCCCTTGAAGAGGCGGGCGTTGTTGTTGAAAGCCTGTATGCTCTCGAGGTCGAGGTGGTTGGTGGGCGTGTCGAGCACGAGGCAGTTGGCGTTCCTCAGTTGCATACGGGCTATCATGCAGCGCATCTTCTCGCCTCCCGACAGCACGTTCACCTTCTTAAGCACCTCCTCTCCGCTGAAGAGCATCCTGCCGAGGTACGCCTTGAAGAAGACCTCGTTGCCCTCACCGAACTGGCTGAGCCACTCGATGAGGTTCTTGTCGCTCTTGAAGAAGTCGGTGTTGTCCAGCGGCAGGTAGGCGGTTGTTATGGTCAAGCCCCACTTATAAGAGCCTGCGTCTGCCTGTCGGTTGCCTTGTATTATCTCGAAGAGGGCGGTCATTGCCCTTGGGTCGTGGCTGAGGAAGACTATCTTGTTGCCCTTCTCAACGTTGAAGCTCACGTTGGAGAACAGCACCGTGCCGTCCTCCGCCACGGCTTTCAGTCCATCAACCTCAAGGATCTGGTTGCCTGGCTCGCGCTCCATCTGGAAGATTATGCCGGGGTACTTGCGGGTGCTTGGGCGTATCTCTTCCACGTTAAGCTTCTCGAGCATCTTCTTACGGCTTGTCGTCTGCTTGCTCTTTGCCACATTGGCGGAGAAGCGGCGGATGAACTCCTCCAGCTCCCTCTTCTTCTCCTCAGCCTTCGCCTTCTGGTTCTGAGCCTGCCTGAGGGCGAGCTGCGAGCTCTCGTACCAGAAGGAGTAGTTGCCCGCGAACATCGTCACCTTGCCGAAGTCTATGTCTATGGTGTGGGTGCAGACGCTGTCGAGGAAGTGGCGGTCGTGGCTCACCACAAGGACTGTCTGCTCGAACTCAGACAGGTACTGTTCGAGCCACTCGACCGTGTCGAGGTCGAGGTCGTTGGTGGGCTCGTCGAGCAGCAGGTTGTCGGGGTTGCCGAAGAGTGCCTTGGCCAGCATCACCCGCACCTTCTCCTTTCCCGACAGCTCCTTCATCAGCAGTCCGTGCTTGCTCTCCCTTATGCCCAAGCCCGACAGCAGCGCGCCCGCGTCGCTCTCGGCCGTATAGCCTCCCATCTCGGCGAACCTCTCCTCCAGCTCCGCCACCCTTATGCCGTCCTCGTCGGTGAAGTCCGTCTTGCTGTACAGCTCCTCCCTTTGCCTCATCACCTCCCACAGTGTGGTGTGTCCCATCAGCACGGTGTTGAGCACCGTCTGCTGGTCGTACTGGAAGTGGTCCTGGCTAAGCACCGAGAGCCTCTCCCCGTGCCCAAGCTCCACCGTCCCCTTCGTGGGGTCGAGCTCGCCGCTGATAGCCTTAAGCAGCGTTGACTTCCCCGCCCCGTTCGCACCAATCACCCCGTAGATGTTCCCCGGGGTGAACTTCATATTCACGTCCTTGTACAGTACTCTCTTGCCGAACTGGATGGCGAGGTTCGTTAGCGTTATCATAATAGCTGTGTGGTTAGGATGCCCTTGGGCTAAATCGCCTGCAAAAGTAGGTAAGATATTCCTTATGTGCCAACAATTGCCTACTTTTGTGCCCGCAATGCCTAAGCGAGCCCTCACACTCATAGCCCTCTGCCTTCTCTCGCTCCAGGGGGCGTACTCCCAGCACAAGAAGAACGCCTACGAGGCGTACATCGACACCTACAAGGACATGGCCCAGGAGCAGATGAGGAAGTACCAGATACCGGCCAGCATCACCCTCGCGCAAGGCCTGCTCGAGAGCGGGGCAGGGCAGAGCCGCCTTGCCACGAAGGCACACAACCACTTCGGCATCAAGGTGAGCGGCGGCTGGAAGGGCCCGTACATCCTGGCCGACGACGACAAGAAGAACGAGAAGTTCCGCAAGTACCGCAAGGCTGCCGACAGCTACGAGGACCACTCCCTCTTCCTGCAGCAGCCCCGCTACGAGCGCCTCTTCCGCCTCTCCATCACCGACTACAAGGGCTGGGCGCGGGGCTTGCAGAAGTGCGGCTACGCCACCAACCCCCACTACGCCCAGAGCCTCATCAGCATCGTGGAGCGATACGACCTGACACGGTACGACAAGTACGGCAAGAAGTCCAAGAAGGGAAAGAAGGACACGTACTACAGCCCCGAGGACTTCTTCGCCCTCCACAGGATAGGCCGCTGCAATGGGCTGTACTACATCATAGCCACCGACGAGGACGACCTAAAGCGCATCTCCAAGGCCGTGGGCAAGAGCGCCTCGAAGCTCAGGAAGTACAACGAGATACCCAAGGGCACGGACGTCTACCCGGGCGAGATCGTATACCTCGAGGAGAAGAAGTCGAAGGCCGACAAGAGCATGAAGCGGGTGCCGCACATCGTGGGGGACGGCGAGACGCTGCACTCCATCTCACAGCTCTACGGCATCAAGCTCGAGACCATCTACAAGCGCAACCACCTCTCCCCGTACTACGCCCCGACGGTGGGCGACGAGCTCTACGTTTACTGACTCATTCCCATCAGGCTTAATCAGGCTCCGCGAAAGGCCTCTACACCCCTTTGGGGAAAGAGGTCTACACCCCTTTTGATAAAGAGGTCTACACCTCTTTGGGTAAAGGGGTCTACACCTCTTTTGCGGAAGGTCACTATTGACCTTTTGCGGCGACAAATATATATAAGGTATAGGAGGAAACTGTGAAACGGCGCTACCGCGTCGTTGCCCTCAGCTCAAGCTTTGATGGGATCTTCACGAGCTTGCGGTTCACAGCCTTCTTGATGACGTTGCCATTGGTCTGCTCGAAGAGGCAGGTGGAGTCGCTGGTCAGGGTGAGGCGCACCGGCTGGGTCTCGCTGCCTTGGTCGTTGGAAAGGTGGATGAGAGCTTCCTTGTCCGAGACAATCCTGCACGAGGTGACCATCCACACGCCATACACGCCCTTGCCCGCGAGATAGCCGTTCATGGGCCCGAACATACCCATACCGGGAACGTCGACACTCTCCTCGTAGAGGTCCAGGCAGAGAGTGACCTCGTTCTCGGTGTTCTCCATACGGAACTTCCATGGCTGCTGCGCTCTTGCCGACAGGAAGGCAAGGGAGAGGGCGATGATGAGTGTCAGGCGCTTCACGCCGGCGAAGTTATGCTTTTCCCGCCGCAATACCTCGCTATCGGGCGCGGTAACTGCCCTTGGAGGGTCTGATTCCTTGATATATGTCAATAATTGCCCCAACTCCCCCGCCGTTGGGGGCGGTATTCGCTTGCGAATGCTTACCTTTGCCACACTCAATAAGCAAAAACACTAATGGATTCAGGTTCCTGGGAGGGGCAGATGCCCGACTTCATCTTCGAGGCAAGCTGGGAGGTCTGCAATAAGGTGGGCGGCATCTACACAGTGCTCTCGACAAGGGCGAAGGTCTTGCAGGAGGCGATGAGCGACAGGCTGGTGTTCATCGGCCCTGACGTATGGAAGGAGAGGGAATGTCCTTACTTCGAGCAGGACAACAAGCTGTTCCCCAAGTGGGTGACGAAGGCGAGGAAGGAGGGCGTGCTGGTGCGCGCGGGCCGCTGGAGGATACCGGGGAGGCCCATCGTTGTGCTTATAGACTTCGAGCCGTACTATGC
>JAJPZF010000291.1 GCA_021204545.1 Prevotellaceae bacterium | reverse complement strand
AGGAGTCCGCCTGAGCCTTGGTGAGATATTCCGCCCTAAGCATCTGGTTGATGACGGTGTTCCGCCTGCCTTCGGAGCGTTTCAGGTTACGCTTCGGGTTGAAGTAGCTGGGGTTCTTAAGCATTCCCACCAGTGTCGCGCTCTCGCCTATGGTAAGCTCGGAGGGTTCTTTGTTGAAGTAGGTCTTCGCCGCCAGCTTCACTCCCACGGCGTTGTGCAGGAAGTCGAAGTAGTTGAGGTAGAGGGTTATTATCTCCTCCTTGGTGTAGCAACGCTCCAGCTTAACGGCTATCACCCACTCGATGGGCTTTTGCAGCATACGCTCGTAGGTTGAGGCGGCGTGCACGCTGTAGAGTTGCTTCGCCAACTGCTGCGTAATGGTGCTGCCTCCTCCCGCGTTCTTCTGCCTTAGGACGCCCCGCTTGAAGGCAGCCCTGAAGAGAGCCTTGAAGTCTATGCCGCTATGTTCGTAGAAGCGCTCGTCCTCTGTGGCGACGAGAGCTTGCACAAGGTAAGGCGAGAGCTCGTCGTACGTCACGAAAACCCTATTGCTCTTGCTGTAGCTCCACGTGCCGAGCAGCTCGCCGTCGCAGCTTATCACCTGACTTGCGTACTTGTCGACGGGGTTCTCAAGCTCCTTGATGTCGGGCATGTAGCCTATCTTTCCTATGTCCACAAGATAGAAGAGCGCCCCCGCAAGCAACACCGCGAGGATGAACACGAACCACAGGAACGCCATGAACTTCTTACGCATAGGCTGAAGTGTAAACGCCGCAAAGTTAGTGCATTATTTTGTTATTCCTCCCGTTTGCCCTACCTTCGCGCCTAACTAAAGCACCGAGTGATGGAAAACAGGAGTTTAGTCTCTATTGCCGAATACAGCCGAGATAAGCTGGAATATCTCATAAGGATGGCGGGGGAGTTCGAGAGGCATCCCAACTCCCGCCTGCTGGAGGGCAAGGTGGTGGCTACTCTCTTCTTCGAGCCAAGCACGCGGACGCGCCTCTCCTTCGAGACTGCCGCCAACCGTCTCGGGGCAAGGGTGATAGGCTTCGCCGACCCTAAGGTGACCAGCGGCACTAAGGGCGAGACGCTGAAGGACACTATAATAATGGTGTCCAACTATGCCGACGTCATCGTCATGCGACACTATCTCGAGGGAGCCGCACGCTATGCCTCCGAGGTATCGCCCGTGCCTGTCATCAACGCGGGCGACGGGGCTAACCAGCATCCCTCGCAGACTATGCTCGACCTCTACTCCATATACAAGACGCAAGGCACGCTCGATAACCTTCAGATATACCTTGTGGGCGACCTCAAGTACGGGCGCACCGTACATTCCCTCCTCACGGCCATGCGCCACTTCTCTCCCACGTTCCACTTCATCGCCCCCGACGAGCTGGCTATGCCCGAGTACTGGAAGCAGTATTGCCTCGACCACGACATCAGCTACGTTGAGCATAAGGACTTCAACGAGGACACCATCCGCGACGCCGACATTCTCTATATGACACGGGTGCAGAAGGAGCGCTTCACCGACCTTATGGAGTACGAGCGGGTGAAGGACCGCTACCTGCTCAAGCGCAGTATGCTCCAGAAGGTGAAGGACAACATGAAGATACTGCACCCGCTGCCACGGGTCAACGAGATAGAGTACTCAATCGACGACGACCCTCACGCCTACTACTTCGAGCAGGCACGCAACGGGCTCTACGCCCGTCAGGCTCTCATCTGCGACGCACTGGGCATAACCCTCGAGGAGGTCATCAACTGCAAATCCTTTATCTTATGAGCAACACCGCCAGCCCGCGCAAGGAGATGATGGTAGCCGCCATAGAGAACGGCACGGTCATCGACCACATACCCGCCGACAAGATATTCCAGGTGATGAGCCTCTTGCACCTTGAGCGCATACGCTCCGCCGTCACCATCGGCTACAACCTCGAGAGCAAGCAGATGGGGCGCAAGAGCATCATCAAGATCGCCGACAAGCATTTCAGCGACGACGAGATAAGCCAGCTCGCCGTGCTGTGCCGCCACATCACCCTCTCCACGATAAGGGACTACCAAGTCGTGGAGAAGCGCCGCGTCACGCTGCCCGACGAGATCGTGGGCATCGCCCGCTGCCCCAACCCCAAGTGCATAACCAACCACGAGCCTATGCGCACTCGCTTCCACGTCATCGACGGAACGCTCACCTGCCACTACTGCAACAACTCAACACCCTTGGACAACGTAACACTCATATAGCACACAACAATGAAAAGAGACACAGAAATCTTCAGCCTCATCGAGAAGGAACACCAGCGGCAGGCAAGGGGCATCGAGCTAATCGCAAGCGAGAACAGCGTAAGCCCGCAGGTAATGGAGGCCATGGGCTCCTGCCTTACCAACAAGTACGCCGAGGGCTACCCCCAGAAGCGTTACTACGGGGGCTGCGAGGTCGTCGACGAGGTGGAGCAGCTTGCCATAGACCGTGTGAAGCGGCTCTTCAACGCAGAGTACGCCAACGTGCAGCCTCACAGCGGGGCGCAAGCCAACGCAGCCGTCTTCCTCGCCACGCTTAACGCAGGCGACACGTTCATGGGGCTTAACCTCGACCACGGCGGACACCTCAGCCACGGCTCAGCGGTGAACACCAGCGGCATCCTCTACCACCCCGTGGGCTACAACCTAAGGCGCGAGACAGGGCGTGTGGACTACGACGAGATGGAGCAGCTTGCCCTCCAGCACAAGCCTAAGCTCATCATCGGCGGAGGCTCGGCATACAGCCGCGAGTGGGACTACGAGCGCATGCGCCTGATCGCCGACAAGGTGGGGGCACTGCTTATGATAGACATGGCGCACCCCGCAGGGCTGATAGCCGCGGGCTTGCTTAAGAACCCCGTGGAGTACGCACACATCGTCACCAGCACCACGCACAAGACCCTCCGCGGCCCGCGAGGGGGCATCATCCTCATGGGCAAGGACTTCCCCAACCCTTGGGGCAAGAAGACGCCGAAGGGCGAGACGAAGATGATGTCCGCCCTGCTCAACAGCGCGGTCTTCCCCGGCATACAGGGCGGCCCGCTCGAGCACGTCATAGCCGCCAAGGCGGTTGCCTTCGGCGAGGCCTTGCAGCCCGAGTTCCGCGAGTGGGCGGTGCAGGTGCAGAAGAACGCCAAGGCACTGGCGGAGGAGATGACCAGGAGGGGCTTCTACATCGTGAGCGGCGGCACGGACAACCACTCGATGCTCGTCGACCTCCGCCCCAAGTACCCCGACCTCACGGGCAAGGTAGCCGAGAAGGCTCTCGTGGCCGCCGACATCACCGTCAACAAGAATATGGTGCCCTTCGACAGCCGCAGCGCATTCCAGACCAGTGGCATACGCCTCGGCACGCCCGCCGTGACCTCACGAGGGGCTAAGGAGGACATGATGGCCGTCATAGCCGAGCTTATAGAGCGTGTGCTCGACGCACCCGAGGACGGGCAGAACATAGCCCGCGTCCGCAAGGAGGTGAACGAGATGATGGCTAACTATCCCATGTTCGCCTACTGAGCCCCGCAAGGCGGGTCGCTTAGGCCACATCACAGCCCCGCTGCTTATCGGTATAGGCAGCGGGGCTTCGCGTTGGTACGTGAGGCTTCTTGACGCCCCTTACACAGAGGCCATGGCCCATGTATAAGGGGCGTCAAGGAGCCCCTTGCGAGGGGTTCGACCGAGCCCCTTGCGAGGGGTTCAGCCGAGCCCCTTGCGAGGGGTTGCCTGGCGATGGTATTAGGGGCGCGACGAAGGAGGGCGTACCCTCTTGGGCGCGCCCTCCTTATGCTTGTGTCGCGCCTTGCCTTAGAGGCTTTTCTTGTCTCCGAAGGGGAAGTTGATGCCGATGCTCACGTTCGTGTTCGCGCGGTGCACTGGTATGAACTGCGGTGTTATCTTCAGGAACTGGTGGTCGGTGCCGAGGAAGAAGTTGATGCCCTTCGTGTGCACGTTGGCAACCCAGCCCAGAGAGCTGCCGAAGTTAGAGGCGGCGTAGCTGAGGCTCATGTCGAACACCTTGCACGGGTACCAGTTGGCGGAGAAGCGTCCCTCCGTCCACGAGTAGGAGCCCTTTATGCGTGTAGTCCAGAGGAAGCCGCCCTTGAGCTTGCCGTCGTAGAACGGGGGCGTGTATAGCGCGCCGAGGGTGAGCGTTGCCCCGAGGGCGCGGGCCTTGCCCTGGGTCTTGTTTGTGTTGTGGAAGTTGAAGAAGTCGCTCAGCTGGTCTC
>JAJPZF010000007.1 GCA_021204545.1 Prevotellaceae bacterium | reverse complement strand
CGTGAGGAGGTGACGCTGCACGTTGGGGCAGGCACGTTCAAGCCAGTGAAGAGCCTGACCATCGGGGGGCACGAGATGCACTCCGAGCATATCGCCGTGGGAAGGCAGACCATAGAGAAGCTGCTGAGGCACGGAGGGCAGGCGATAGCCGTAGGCACCACGAGCGTGCGCACCCTTGAGAGCCTTTATTATATGGGCTTGAGGGCGGGGCAGCTTATGGACAGGGCTGCCGACACGGGCGACGCCGAGGAGCTTGCCACAGAGCAGTGGGAGCCTTACGGGCAGCCATCTCCCTTGCCCGAGACCTGCGAGGCACTGCGCCTGCTCCTTATATATATGGACAAGCACGAGCTCCAGACCCTGCACTCTGCCACACGCATCATCATTGCCCCGGGCTACACCTACCACATAGTCAACCAGATGCTCACCAACTTCCACCAGCCGCAAAGCACGTTGCTGCTGCTCGTCTCCGCCTTCGTGGGCGACGACTGGCGAAGGATATACGACTACGCCCTCCGTCATGGCTTCCGCTTCCTCAGCTACGGCGACTGCTGCCTGCTTAACCCATCACACTTATGAAAGACAACGAGAAAGAGATGCTGCCCCTCGTCGACGAGCGGGGCAACGTCATAGGCGCTGCCACGAGAGGAGAGTGCCACAGCGGAAGTATGTACCTACACCCCGTCGTGCATCTGCACGTGTTCAACTCAAGGGGCGAGCTCTTCCTGCAAAGGCGACCCTCGTGGAAGGACATACAGCCCGACAAGTGGGACACAGCCGTGGGCGGACACGTTGACCTCGGTGAGAGCATTGAGCAAGCACTTAAGAGAGAGGCGCAGGAGGAGCTGGGCATAGAAGGCTTCGAGGCAGAGAGGCTGCAGCCTTACGTGTTCGAGGGCGAGAGGGAGAGGGAGCTTGTCTACCCCCACAGCTGCGTCTACGACGGCGAGATACGCCCAAGCCAAGAGACGGACGGGGGCAGGTACTGGAGCAGGGAAGAGATAGAGGAGGCTATGGGAAAGGGCGTGCTCACCCCCAACTTCGAGGGCGAGTACAGGCGTTTGTTCCTTAAACCTCTTGCATTACGTCCCAAAAGCACTACCTTCGCGGGCGACAACCTAACCAAGCACTAATGACTAAAGGACATGTGGACGCCCTGCTGGGCATCGTCTTCGGCGACGAGGGCAAGGGCAAGATAGTGGACTACTTCACCCCAAGGTACGACATCGTGGCTCGCTTCGCAGGCGGACCCAACGCGGGTCACACCATCATCTTCCAAGGCAAGAAGTTCGTTCTCCGCTCCATCCCCTCGGGCATCTTCGACGAGGGCAAGCTGAACATCATAGGCAACGGCTGCGTCATCGCCCCAGACCTCTTCATGCAGGAGGCAAAGGAGCTTGAGCAGGCAGGCTACGACGTGAAGGGGCGTCTGCACATAAGCAAGCGGGCGCACCTCATCCTTCCAACCCACCGTCTCCTTGACAAGGCGTACGAGGCTGCCAAGGGCAAGAACAAGGTAGGCACCACGGGCAAGGGCATCGGTCCAACCTACAGCGACAAGGCAAGCCGCACGGGGCTTCGGGTGGGAGACATGCTGAAGGGCTTCCGGGAGAAGTACAACACCCTCAAGGCACGCCACCTACAGATACTCAGCGACCTCCGCTACACCGACTTCGACATCCAGGAGGAGGAGCAGGAGTGGATGCGAGGAGTGGAGTACATGCGCACCTTCACCCTCAGCGACACGGAGGCGGAGCTGAACGCCTGCCTTCGTGAGGGCAAGAGCGTGCTTGCCGAAGGGGCGCAAGGCACTATGCTGGACATCGACCACGGGACGTACCCCTTCGTCAGCAGCAGCAGCACCGTCTGCGGCGGTGTCTGCACAGGGCTTGGCGTAGCACCACGCTCCATCGGGGAGGTGTTCGGCATATTCAAGGCGTACAGCACACGTGTGGGCAGCGGTCCCTTCCCCGTTGAGCTGACGGACGAGACGGGCGACCGCATTCGCTCCCTTGGTAACGAGTACGGGGCGGTGACGGGAAGGAACAGGCGCTGCGGATGGATAGACCTCGTTGCACTCAGGTACGCTATCATGCTCAACGGCGTGACGCAGCTGGTGATGATGAAGAGTGACGTGCTGGACGGCTTCCCCACCGTGAGGGCTTGCGTCGCCTACGAGAAGGACGGACGGCAGGTCACCGACATGCCCTTCGACACCCAAGGGTGGAAGCCTGTCTACAAGGACATACCCGGCTGGCTGTCGCCGCTTAGCGGTTGCCGCGGCTGGGACGAGCTGCCCGAGGCGTTCCGCGCCTATGTGGCCTTCCTCGAGCAGCAGCTGGAGACGCCCATCACCCTCCTGAGCGTCGGCCCCGACCGCGAGCAGACCATCGTCAGATAGACCTTACACAAGGCGTAACGCCCATATAACAGAAGCCGCGACAGCTACGAGATAGTTGCCGCGGCTTCTGTTATATAGGTTCCGTGGTGTCTTCAGTGAAGGCACTGCGAAGGATACTATATAGGGACGATAAAAAGTGCGGGCAACCTTTATGGCTGCCCGCACGTAGGTGTTGTGGTAAGGGTTATAGGGAGGCTCTACTTCTTAGCCCTCTCCTTCAGGATGCCGTGGCGGTAGGCGTGCAGCAGCTGCTTAAGCTCGTCAATCTGCCGCTGTATGTCCTTCCCCTTGTCCGTGTCCCTGACGCGGAGGCGCTTGCCCGCCATCTCCACTATCTGCGTGCTCGAGGCGATGTCGGTGCCCTTGCGTATGGCCTCCGTCTGGCTGGTGAAGGGCTCGTGCTGGATAAGCTCAAAGCCCCGACTGTGGTAGACGAGCGTGTAGCCGGCGATGCCCGTGGTGTCGTGGTACGCCTTGGCGAAGCCGCCGTCGATGACCATAAGCCTTCCCTCCGCCTTGATGGGGTTCTCGCCCTGCGACGCGTGCACAGGGACGTGTCCGTTGATGATATGTCGGTGCTGTCCCTCTACCCCGAAGGCATCGAGGATGTAATCACATACCTTGGGGTCGTCACGCAGGGTGTAGTAGTTGCCCTTGCGCTCCTCGTGCGTCTCCTTCTCAAGGACGAAGTAGCGCTCGAAGGTGGTCATCTTGTCCTTGTCGAAGAGGGGACTGTCGGGACCACACCAGAGATACCAGAAGTAGTCCCTTGCCTGGTGGCGACGCTCAGGGGGAGTGTCGCTGTTGAATGCGGAGCGCATGAGCATGCCCACACGATGGAGCAGCTCCTTGCCCTTGAACCTCTCGCCAAGGAGGCTCACCTCACGCATCGTTCCGTCCTCGTTGAGGGGGATGGACGCGTGGAAGAGCAGGTTGCTGTTGTATATGCCGTACATGCACCCGTGGCTGAACAGGCACTTGATGTGCCGCTGTAGCTTGTCGCTGACGACGAACGAGTGGTTTATCCTGCGCATTATCTCCCTCTCCTCCTGCGTCAGCTCGTTGGGGCAGAGGGGGTTGACCGTCGGCAGGAACGAGTCACGTAGATGGTACTCCTTCCCGTCCACTACCCAGAGGCCGTGCTCCTTGTCAACGCCCTCAAGCACCTTTCTGTTCTGCAAGCCCCACTCAGGGTGCTTGTCTATCATCTGCGCCTCGAGCTTGAACTGGATGATGCTTATAGCCTTGTGCATCTGCGCTATTATACGTTGCGTCTTCGGGTCGTGCGTAGGGTCGTCCTCCTCAAGGTGCGGACCGAAGCGGTAGCAAGGGTCGTTGGCGTAAGTCTCCATAGCGAACGTGGCGAGGGGCAGCAGGTTAATGCCGTAGCCGTCCTCAAGCGTAGCCATGTTCCCGTACCTGAGCGACAGGCGGAGCACGTTGGCTATACAGCAGTCGTTGCCGGCGGCAGCACCCATCCAGAGTGCGTCGTGGTTACCCCACTGTATGTCGAAGTTAGGCGTGTCGCAGAGCTTGTCCATTATGATGTGCGCCCCAGGTCCACGGTCGAAGATGTCGCCCAGGATGTGCAGCTGGTCGACGCTCAGTTGCTGTATCACGTTCGAGAGGGTGATGATGAAGGCGTCGCTCTGGTCGGTGTCCATGATGCTCTCCATAATGCCGTTGAGGTAAGCCTGCTTGTTGTCGTCGGTGCGGCTCTCGTGCAGCAGCTCCTCTATGATGTATGCGAACTCGCGGGGCAGGAACTTGCGCACGTGTGAGCGGGTGTACTTCGAGCTGATGACCTGCAGCACGAGGATGAGGCGGTAGAGGTTCGTGCGGTAGAACTCGTCCATGTCCGCCC
>JAJPZF010000284.1 GCA_021204545.1 Prevotellaceae bacterium | reverse complement strand
GAGCAAACGAACCGACCTTAAGCGAGAGACAGAGCGAACCGACCTTAAGCGAGAGCAAAGAGCTTGCTCAATTTGCCGAGCGACTGGGAGGTCGCCAAAGGCAAGGCCACCCCCGGCTACGCTTGTTATGCCCCTTCGGGGCTCGTTTGCGTCAACGGGCAAGGGCGTTAGGGCTTGGGCTTGGGCTTACTCCGTGAGGCGCAGCAGGGCGTTGCGTGCTGCCCTGCCGAGTTGTAAGTCGGCTGTGGGGAGTGCGTCGTTGATCATTCTCACCGCCTCGGCTGTCTCCTCGGGCGTGAGTTGCGTCTTCATGCGTGCGATGAGCAGGAAGCCGCAGAGCATAGTCAAGGGAGCTTGTCTTTGAGACATCCAGCGGAAGGCTTTCGCCTTGGCGTAGGGCAGGCGGGCGAAGAGATTGAGAGCCGTCATCTCAGCTATCTCGGGGTTTGGCACTTGCGCTGCCCACTCTTCGCAGCGCTCGGGAGAGAAGCCCTCGGCAGGCATAAGCATGGCGGCAAGTATCTTGCTCTCCCTGACATTCTCACGCCAGAGCGCCTCGGCAAGACAAGGGTCGTGCGGGAACCCGTCGGCTATCTCGCGGAGGCGGGGCAGCTCGATGCCGAAGATGACGTGGTAACTTAGTCCGCAGCGGCGCATATAGGAGCTTGCCACGCCGTTCATGTTGGCGCGGAACTCCTTCTTTATCTCAATGAGTGTCTCACGAAGAGTATTCCCGTCCATAGCGGAGCATCTGGTGGTCGTACGCCTCGCCGTACTCAATCGTAGCGTCAACAAGCCTGCCCTCCGCGTCGACGACGGGCTTTATCTCGGGGTTGATGAAGCCTTTGTAGGGTGCGAGGTTGAGACGGCGATAGCGCTCAAGCACCTCCTTGTGCAGCGAAGGGTCAACGCTGACGGCGTACGTCTCCACCAGGCATTGGGCGGCCGGGTAGTCGCCCTCGCTCTTTATGCGCTGCACCTCGGCGAGAAGCTCCGCCACAAGCTGCCGCAAACGGGGGTAGTCGCTTATCTGAAGGAAAGTCTTCCCGTTAAGCCTGACCAATCTCATCGCCCCCTCCGCATGGCTGAGACACCAGCGGGCTATCAGGGCACGGTTGCGCATGTGCGCCTCCTCTATCTGCTTGCCCTCGTCGATGCGCACGAGCTGAGTGAGAAGTCCGTTAAGCATATAGCTGTAGTACTGGCTCTTGTACGCCTCGCCGTCGGGGAGCAGGTCGAGTTCCACAAGCTTGGGGTCGGCGATATAGTAAAGGGCGAAGAGGTCGGCTCGTGTCTCCTCAATCGTGTTGCCGTAAGCCTTGAGGCAGTAGGGTTCTACTCACGGTCGCATTTGCCCCGAGCCGTGGCCGAGGCATTCGTGCAGGTCGGTGTGCAGGTCGTCCGAGAGTTCGTCGTAAGTGTTGAGCAAGCGGAGCGTCTCCTTGTCGATGACGAACTCCTCCCTCATGCCGCTGCCCTTCGCCGCCTCGTTGTATGCCCGTGTGAGGTTGCCTATCGTCACGCTCTTGCTGCCGTAACGCTGCCGCACCCAGTTGCTGTTGGGCAGGTTGATGCCTATGGCGCTGCTGGGATAGAGGTCGCCGCCCAGCATGGCCGCCTCAACGACCTTGGCTGTCACGCCGTGGCACTCCTTCTTCTTGAACCGCGGGTCTATGGGCGAGTTGTCCTCGAACCATTGGGCATTACTGCTGAGCGTCTCCGTTCGGCGTGTCGCCTGCTTGTCCTTTATGTTTACGTAGCCTTCCCACGAAGCCTTAAGCCCGAGCGGGTCGCCGTACACCTCGGTGAAGCCGTTGACGAAGTCGATGTCGCCCTCGGTGCATTGCAGCCACTGGATGGTGTAGCGGTCGAAGGTCCTGAGGTCGCCCGTCTGGTAGAAGTCGATGAGGGTGCTTATCACCTCCCTTTGCGCCTGGTTCTCAGCCTCCTCTTGGGCAAGCCTGAGCCAATGGATGATGCGGTCGATGGTCTTTCCGTATAAGCCTCCGCTCTTCCAGACACGCTCCCTCAGCTTGCCGCCCTCAAGCTCGAGGCGGCTGTTCAGCCCGTACATCGGGGGGCAGGGGTCGGAGGTGTCCTTCATCTCAGCGTAGAAGCCCTCCGCCATCTGCTGCGTCACCTCGGGGGAGTAGTAGTTGCACGCCGAGGTCTGAAGCAGGTCCTCGCCTTGCGCCTGGTTGACACGTTTGGGCAGCACCGCAGGGTCGAAGATGACCCTTAGCAGTTCCTCGTCCGCCGTCTGCCCTGTCTCCGCGATGGCTTGGCGCAGGAACTGCTCGGAGAACTCGGGGCGGAACTTGTGTGAGCCGTAGTGGTGGTGAATGCCGTTAGCGAACCACACCCGCTTCAGATAGACGGTGAACTCCTGGAAGTCGCGGCTCGAGCGGTCGCCCTTGTAGTCGGTGTATATCCTCTCGAGCAGCCGGCGGGCGCGCAGGTTGTGGCGGCAGTTCTGGTCCCACAAGATGTCTCGCCCCGTGAGCACAGCTTGGCTGAGGCAGTAGACATAACGCCTTTGGGCGGGAGAGAGCAAAGAGAAAGCCGACACCCTGTAGCGCAGCAGCTGGATGTCGGCAAATCTCTCGTCCTGATAGGTAAAGCTCACCTCGCCTCTTGTGCGGCCTCAGCCTTCTGTGCCTTCTTGTAAGTCCGTCTCCTTGGCTGTTCCTTGGTGTTCTGGATGCGGTACTCGTTGGGTGTGGTGCCGAGGAACCTGTAGAAGGCGACATAGAATGACTGGCGGTTGTTGAAGCCTACCATTGTGGAGATCTTCTCGATGGTCTTGTCGGCGTATCGCTTGTCGACGAGCAGGTACTGCGCCTCCCTGACCCTGTACTCGTTGACCAGGCAGGAGTAGTTCATGTTGAAGCGGAGATTCACCACAGCGCTTATGCAGCGGGCGTTAGTCTCGAGCTCCTTAGCCAGTACCTGCGCGTTGTAGTTGTGGTCGCGGTATTTCTTCTCGACCACCATCTTATGAAGAATCTTTTCGTAGAGCTGGTCTGCCAAGTCAGCGTGAATGTGATTCCTGTACGCGGCATTCTTGATTTTCTTTTCGGCAGTGAAATTATACTTTGCCATATAACTTTGTGAGACTAAAGTTGTTATTAGTAATACGCCGCCAAAGGTACGCAATTTGAACAAACAAAAAAACTTTAAGGGATATTTTTCACCGAAAACGGATAACTTTGCGCCCGTCAATGCGCAAACACTGATGAAAGCACTGCTCAAGAGGGTGTTCGGCTACGAGAGTTTCCTCCCTTTGCAGGAAGAAGTGATAAGTCATCTGCTCTCGGGGGGCGACGCTCTCGTGCTTATGCCTACGGGCGGGGGAAAGAGCCTCTGCTACCAGTTGCCTGCTCTCGTGCTCGAGGGACTGACCGTCGTCGTGTCGCCGCTCATCTCGCTTATGGACGACCAGGTGGCGCAGCTGCGCTCTAACGGAATCTGCGCCGCCGCTATGCACAGCCTCACGGGCGCAGAGGAGATGACTTACCTTAGGTGCAACTGCCTAAGCGGTAAGTTGAAGCTGCTCTACGTCTCGCCCGAAAGGCTGCTCCTTGAGCTGCCCGACCTTATGCGCGACACACGCGTCTCTCTGTTCGCCATCGACGAGGCGCACTGCATCTCGCAGTGGGGGCACGACTTCCGTCCCGAGTACGCCCAGCTGGGCATCCTCAAGCAGACTTACCCCTCGATACCGATAGTGGCTCTCACAGCCACTGCCGACAAGTTGACACGCCTCGACATCCAGCAGCAGCTCCGCCTGACCGAAGCCAAAGTCTTCATATCATCTTTCGACCGCCCTAACCTATCGCTCGACGTGAGGCGTGGCTACGACAGCAAGCGGAAGCAGCGAGCCATCCTTGACTTCGTGAACAGCCACCCCAACGACTGCGGCATTGTCTATTGCCTGAGCCGCGCGAACACGGAGATGGTGGCCCGCATGCTCACGCAGCACGGCATATCGGCAGCCCCCTACCACGCGGGGCTGAGCGCCGAGGAGAGAAGGCAGACGCAGCGCAGCTTCGTAGACGACCGTCTGCAGGTCATCTGCGCCACCGTCGCCTTCGGTATGGGCATCAACAAGAGCAACGTGCGCTTCGTCATACACTACAACCTGCCGAAGAGCATCGAGTGCTACTACCAGGAGATCGGCAGGGCGGGGCGAGACGGGCTGCCCTCCTCCACCATCCTCTTCTACAACATGCAGGACATCGTGCAGCTCAGGCACTTCGTGGACGAGAGCGGACAGAAGGACATCAACACGGAGCGCCTCAGCCGCATCGTGGAGTACGCCGAGGCAAGCGTCTGCCGCCGCCG
>JAJPZF010000256.1 GCA_021204545.1 Prevotellaceae bacterium | reverse complement strand
CCCTGGGCATCAACTCGTTCCTTATGCCCGTGCTGCAAGGCAAGATGCAGATGTCGGCGCTGGACGCTAACCTGCTGCTCACCGCCACCTTCGTGCCCTTCATCCTTTTCGGCTATCCCGCCACGCTCTGCATACGTGCTATAGGCTACAAGCGCACGATGGCTCTCTCCTTCTTCCTCTTCGCCGTCGCCTTCTACCTGTTCATCGTGGCTGCAACGAAGGTGAGCTTCGCCTGGTTCCTTGGGGCAAGCTTCGTGAGCGGCGCCGCCAACGCTGTGCTTCAAGCCTCGGTCAACCCTTACATAACTATCCTGGGACCGCTGGAGAGCGCGGCGCAGCGCATATCCATCTGCGGTATCTGCAACAAGCTCGCCTGGCCCACCACGACGCTGTTCATCACGTGGGTCATAGGCAAGAGCGTGGGCGAGATAGAGATGGCGGACCTATTCCTTCCCTTCCGCATCATAGTGGGCGTGTTCATAGTGCTTTGCCTTATCGCCCTTGTCGCCCCGATGCCTGAGGTTAAGGCGGCGGGAGAGGACGAGAACGACCAGGACTCAGCTCCTTGCCCTTACGCCGAGGGGAAGACGAGCGTCTTCCAGTTCCCGCACCTGCTGCTCGGCGTGCTTGCCCTGTTCCTTTACGTTGGTGTCGAGACCATCTCCCTCGCCACGGCGGCGGGCTATGCCAACGACCTTCACTTGGCTGGGGACAACTGGGGCTACGTGCCTTCTGTCGGTATGGTGGTGGGCTACATCGTGGGTGCCGTGTTCACGCCTTGGCTCATCAGTCAGGTCACGGCGATGCGCTGGTGCGCCGTTATAGCCGTCGTGGGGTCGGTGCTCGTGGCGGTGGTGCCTAACCCGACGCTCTCGGTCTACTGCATCTTCCTTATGGCTCTCGGTTGCTCCCTTATGTGGCCGGCACTTTGGCCTATGGCTATGGCAGACCTCGGCCGCTTCACGAAGGCAGGCTCTTCGCTCCTGATAATGGCTATGGCAGGCGGAGCCTTGATGCCCTTGGTGCGTGGCTGGGTGCAAGACCTCACCGACTTCCAGACGAGCTACTGGGTGTGCGTGCCCTGCTTCCTATATATATTGTTCTACGGACTTGTGGGCTATAGAGTGAGACGATGACAAAGGCGGTCGTTAGTTTGCGTAATCCCCTGGTATGGCTTCGGAGGCTTCCCCACCGTAAGGGCTACGGCGTGCATTCCCCCTTCGCCTACGACCTGCTCACCGAGGTTATCTATTCCCCCGGGAGGTACTACGCCTACGCCCCGCTCGACGCACAGTTCACACAGAGGGAACGACTGCTACGACACCGCAGGGTGGCAGTGAACCGCTTGCTCTTCCGCCTCGCCAACCGCTGGCAGCCGCGCTACATCTGCGCCCTTGGGGCGAACGACAGGCAGCTTAACTACCTGCGCAGGGGCTGCTCCTCCGCTACCTTCACGGGCAAGACCTCGGGGACGGCGGAGCTGGTCTACCTCGGCAACTCCCCGATACAGATACCCGAGAGAGTGCCCAACGGCAGTATGCTCGTCATTGACCACCTGCACCAGCGGCAAGACCTTTGGCAGGAGCTTCTCCTGAACGAGCAGGCGAGCATAACGTTCGACCTCTACGACGTGGGCATCGTCATCTTCGACCGCAAGTTCCAGCAGCAGCATTACGTCATCAACTGGTAAGGATGGCTAAGAAGAGCAGTCTTTACACTCGCAAGGGAGACCGTGGAGAGACGAGCCTTGCGAGTGGCAGGCGTGTCAGGAAGACCGACGAGAGGCTTGAGGCTTACGGCACGCTCGACGAGCTGAACAGCTTCATCGGGCTGCTGATGGCTTACGTCAGCGACGAGGCTGACAAGCAGCGCCTGCTTCAGGTGCAGAGCGACCTCTTCACTATTGGCTCACATCTCGCCACGGAGGACACTGATGCCCCGTGGCTCTGCCCAGTCACCGGCGATATGGTAATGGAGCTTGAGCGTGCCATAGACGAGGCTGACCAGAAGGCGGGAGGATGGAAGGGCTTCGTGCTGCCCTGCGGCAGCAAGGGCGCTGCCTTGGCGCACGTCTGCCGAACGGTGTGCCGCAGGCTTGAGAGGCGTATGTACGCCATCGAAGGCTGGCAGAGCCTCGAGCCGCAGCTCTTCAGCTACGTCAACCGCCTGAGCGACTACCTCTTCGCCCTTTCCAGGAAGCTTAACCTCCTGGCAGGCGTTGAGGAAAAAATGTGGCGAAAGCGTTCGTAGTGTTGCCGCAATGGAGTATATTTGCACCCCGCCAAGAGAGAGGGCGGCACAATAGCACAAGGTATTAACACTCTAAAGAGCAAAGGTTATGTATTGGACGTTGGAATTGGCTTCTAAGCTGGAGGATGCTCCCTGGCCGGCGACTAAGGACGAGCTTATCGACTACGCTAACCGCAGCGGTGCTCCGTTGGAAGTGATTGAGAACCTGAACGAACTTGAGGACGAGGGCGAGGTGTACGAGACGATTGAGGACATCTGGCCCGACTATCCCACGAGAGACGACTTCTTCTTCGACGAGGACGAGTACTGAGGCGAAGACCCGCTAAAGAGAGCGAGGCGAGCGGCACTGACTTGGCTTGCCTCGCTCTTGTCTTGTGGGCGTTGCCTATCCTTTCTTGGCCAGGGGCTTAGGCTGCCGCTTCCCCACGAGCAGCCTCACGAGCCGCTCAAGGCTGGGGCGGCCCACTATCCAGAGCCTCAGGCGGTACTTGAGAAGGTTCGCCTCAAGGCGCAGAAGCCGCCGCCTGTCGCCGCTCCAGCTCTCACGGCACAGCGCCTTGAGCTGCCTGTACTCCTCCTGCGTCGTGTCGGGCTTTACGGCGTAGATGGCTATGAACATCTCCAGCCTCTTGCAGTCTCTCAAGATTGCCTTCGAGGCTGAGGGACTGGAGTGCCTTGCGCTCTCCGCCAGGGCGTACATACGCTCGAGAGCCTTCAGCTGATGGCTGGTGTGTACCTGTATGTGCGTGGCGTGCGTGGCGGAGGAGCTGTTGATGGTGTAGGCGTAGACGGGCTTGTCCACTGTGCTCAGCGTGCGGCAGTCGAGGGCGCACTCGGCGACGAACACCATGTCCTCGCAGAAGGCGAGACGCTCGACGAACCTGTGCCTGTGTGCCTGTATCACCTCGCTCCGGAAGAGGTAGCCCCACAGCCCCCAGCGCCTGAGCGAGGCGCAGACACTCGGCTTGCCGCCGAGGGGCATGTCGCAGTTGTCGTAGTAGCTCGCCCCGTCACGCAAGACCCACATCCTGCCCGCCGTCACGTCAGCCCCCGTCTCGAGGGCTTTGTCGCGCAGTGCCTTCAGCGCGCCGGGCAGCAGGCAGTCGTCGGCGTCGAGGAAGGTTATCCACTTGCCCCGAGCGTTGTCCAGCCCAAGGTTGCGGGCTATGCTCACGCCCTCGTTCTGCTTGTGGAAGACACGCACGCGGCTGTCACTAAGGGCGTACTCGTCGGCGAGCGAGCCGCTCCCGTCCGTGCTGCCGTCGTCGACAAGAAGCAGCTCCCAGTCAGTGAGCTCCTGCCCAAGCACGCTCTCCACGCACTCCTCGAGGTATCCCCCGGCGTTGTACACTGGCACTATCACCGAAACCTCGGGCTTCCCGTCCGTCGCCGCCAACTGGCTGTCTTTGCTCATCACAAGGTGCAAAGATAAGCAATAACCCGCACACGGCGTTGCGCCGCAGGGCTTTTTGCTCCAGCGTCCTAACGCTGGTCGCCGCGGTGTCTCCTAAGAGCGGCGACAACGCCTCCTAAGAGCCGCATGGGCGGCTGCTGAAAGATTTCGCCGCGGGGATACAATAATAAGGTGCGCGAGTCCGTTAGTATAGGACGATGAGAAGACTGCCATGTCTTGCCGCTCTCTTGCTCGTTGCAGGCGGTCTCAGGGCGCAGTACGATGCCGCCTTCACCAACTACTGGTGCTTGCAGAGCTACTTCAACCCCGCCTCGAGCGGCATAGAGGGCAAGCTTGACGTGCAGGGAGTGTACAGCATGCAGCTTGTGGGCTTCGAACACGCGCCCTCCACCATACTGGCCACTGCGGACATGCCTCTCTTCTTCATCGGTCCCCGCCATGGCGTTGGACTGGGGTTCATGAATGACAACATTGGTCTGTTCTCGAACAAGAAGCTCTACCTCCAGTACGCTTACCACCAGCCTCTCTGGGGCGGGCGGCTGAGCATAGGGGCGAGGGTTGGCTTCCTGAATGAGACGTTCGACGGCAGCGGCGTGGACGTGGAGGACGAGGGCGACCCCGCCTTCGCCTCGAGCGAGGTGAGCGGCACGAGCGTGGACGTGGACGCGGGGCTGCGCTACACGTA
>JAJPZF010000214.1 GCA_021204545.1 Prevotellaceae bacterium | reverse complement strand
ATTGGCGGCATCCGCAAGGAAGAAGCCCCGAAGATAGAGAGCGAAAGTTAGTGCGACCCTCATACTTCGACTGGAACGCCGCCTACCTGAGCGCCCACGACGCTGTGCCCTCAAGGAGGCTCTCGGCTGTCATTGGCATCACGGGCAACTTCGGCGAGCAAGGTTGCGAGCTGGCCGAGGGCTACTTCCAGTCGGTGCTCCAGGCGGGAGGCACGCCCGTCATCATCCCGCCTTACGAAGACAAGGCCGCCATCCTTGAGACGCTGAGCCGCGTGGACGGCTTGCTTCTCTCGGGCGGCGGCGACATCAACCCCCTCTTCCTCGGCGAAGAGCCGTCGCCAGCCCTGCGCTCCGTCAACCCGCGCAGAGACCTCGCCGAGCTGCTGCTCACACGTTTAGCCTTAGACCTTCAGCTGCCGATGCTTGGCGTCTGCCGAGGCATCCAGACCCTCGCCGCAGCCCTTGGGGGCAGCATTCACCAAGACTTACGGGAAAGTATGCCGGCCGCCGCCCTGCTCAAGCATAGTCAGGACGAGCCTCGCGCCTACGCCTCGCACACCGTCACGCTGGCCGAGGGCAGTCTCCTGCGCAAGATTATGGGGCAGGAAAGGCTTGCCGTCAACTCCTTCCACCATCAGGCCGTGCGAGAGACTGGGCAGCGTCTGCGCGTCACAGCCCTTGCGCCCGACGGCGTCATTGAGGGCGTGGAGAGCAGCGAGCATAAGAGTATAATAGGAGTGCAGTGGCATCCCGAGTGCTTCATAACGAGAGGCGACACGTCACAGCTGTCTCTCTTCCGCTGGCTCGTGAGCGAGGCGGAGACGTATCGCAAGGCAGTAGGCATCCACCAGCGAATAATCACCCTCGACTCCCACTGCGACACGCCGATGAAGTTCAACACCCGCGAGGAGCGCCTCACCACGTTGCCGCGCATGCACTGCGGCAGGCTCGACGCGGCCGTCATGGTTGCCTACCTGCCGCAGGGCGAGCGTGACGACGACACCCTGCTTGCCACGACAGCCAAGACGGAGCGCATACTCAACGAGATTGAGAGGCGTGTCGCTGATAACTGCACACTTGTGGACATCGCCTGCACGCCCTCCGACCTCCGCCGCCTTAAGCGAGAGGGAAAGAAAGCCATAATGCTAGGCATTGAGAACGGCTACGCCATCGGGCGCAATGTCTCGCTCATCGAGCATTTCCGCAAGCGTGGCGTGGTGTACATGACCCTTTGCCACAACGGCGACAACGACATTTGCGGCTCGGCCAAGGGAGCGGGCGGGCACGGCGGGCTAAGCGATTTCGGCAGGCAGGTGGTGCGTGAGATGAACCGTGTGGGAATGATGGTGGACCTCAGTCACGCCTCGGAGCAGACTTTCCGGGACGCGCTCGAAACCTCCGCCCTCCCCGTCGTGTGCAGCCACAGCAGTTGCCGCGCGCTTTGCGACAACCCCCGCAACCTCACCGACAGTCAGATGCAGGCGCTCGCCCACAACGGCGGCGTCATGCAGGTGACACTTTACGAGGGCTTCCTCAGAGCGGACGGAAAAGCCACCATACTCGACGCCGTGGAGCATATCAATCACGCCGTCTCCATTATGGGCATTCAGCACGTGGGCATTGGCACTGACTTCGACGGCGACGGGGGAGTGCCTGGCGTGGCGAACGCCGCGGAGGTGATTAACCTGACACGCTGCCTGCTCAGCGAGAGATACAGCGAGGCGGACCTGCGCCTGCTGTGGGGCGGGAACTTCCTGCGTGTGATGCAAGCGTGTCAGGACTATGCGAGACAACCTGAGCGCAAATGACGGGACGCTTCTCTTTTCTGATAATCCCGCGGCGACTGCATAAGCGTAGCCCCGGGCAACACTATGTTTCCGCGAAAGACTTGCTATGTTTCCGCCAGCGTCTCGCTATGTTTTGGCCAACGCCTTGCGACGCGCGCCTGCCCGGACTTATGCTAAACAACCATAACCACAAATGAAGAAATACATCCCTTTCCTTATCGGCCTCGCCCTGCTTGCGCTGTCATCGTGCCACCGGCGCACGGGCAGCGCCGCAGACCGCCCCGACACCATAGCCCTTCAACCCTGTCCCTCGTTCTTGGCCGACACGGCGATGGCCTACATCAACGCCCAGTGCGCCTTCGGCCCTCGTGTGCCTGGCTCGGAGGCTTGGCGTGAATGCCAGCAGTGGATAGCCGAGGCGTTCGCCTCACTCGGCTGCGAGGTGGAGCGACAGCAGACAGAGGTGACGGTCTACGACGGCACGACGGTGCCTTGCGTCAACATCATCGCGCGCCTCAACCCGCAGAGCAGCGACCGAATCATTCTTTGCTCGCATTGGGACAGCCGCCCGTGGGCGGACAACGACCCCGACGAGGCTAACCACCACACCCCCGTGCTTGCCGCCAACGACGGGGCGAGCGGCGTGGCTGTGATGCTTGAGATACTGAGGGCAATACGCCAGGCGGAGGGCGACACGCTCAGGACGGGCATCGACTTCATCTGCTTCGACGTGGAGGACTACGGCACGCCGCAGTGGGCCGACGACGTTGACGAGGAGACGGGCGACACGTGGTGCCTTGGCGCGACATACTGGGCGCGCGAGGCCGCCAACAATAACTACCGGGCGCGCTTCGGCATCCTCTTCGACATGGTCGGCGGGCGTGGAAGCACCTTCTCTATGGAGCGTGTCTCGAGGGAATACGCCGAGCCCGTTGTGCAAATGCTGTGGCACATCGCCCAGCAAATAGGCTACGGCCATTACTTCCCGCTACGCGACGGCGGTTTCATCACTGACGACCACGTCGCGGTCAACAGGATAGCCCACGTTCCTTGCATAGACATCGTGCCTTACCACGAAGACGGGCCCAGCAGCTTCGGCCCGACGTGGCACACGCTCAGCGACACGCCCGAGAACATCGACCCTGGCGTGCTCGAGGCCGTGGGGCAGAGCGTGCTTCAACTTCTGTATAACGACAGCGCCGAATGAAGACGATAGACGAGATTCAAAACGAGATAATAGAGGAGTTCAGCGCCATCGACGACTGGATGGACCGCTATCAGCTGCTCATCGACATAGGGAGCGAGCAGCCGCCCCTCGCCGACGAGTACAAGACGGAACAGAACCTCATCGACGGTTGTCAGAGCCGTGTGTGGCTCCACGCCGAGATGCGTGACGGGCGGCTTCGCTTCGAGGCGGAGAGCGACGCGCTTATCGTGAAGGGCATCGTCGGTTTGCTCGTGCGTGTGCTTGACAATCAGACCCCTTCCGACATACTGTCCGCCGACCTCCGCTTCATCGACGCCATCGGCCTGCGTGAGCATCTCTCGCCCACGCGCAGCAATGGCCTGCTCGCAATGCTCAAGCAGATGAAGCTCTACGCCTTGGCGTTTCAGGCCAAAGGATGAAGATAGGCACGCTCGACCTCGGGCAGCGTCCCGTCTTCCTCGCGCCGATGGAGGACGTCACAGACGTGGGCTTCCGCACCCTCTGCAGGCAGCTCGGCGCGAGCATGGCTTATAGCGAGTTCGTTTCGAGCGACGCTCTTGTGCGCCAGGTTAACCGAAGCTTCGAGAAACTGCGGGTTGACAATCGCGAGCGCCCCGCCGCCATACAGATCTACGGCCGCTTTGTCGAGGCTATGCGAGAGGCTGCGCAAATCGTGGTGGAAGCTGTTCACCCCGACGTTCTCGACCTAAACTTCGGCTGCCCCGTCAAGAAGATTGCCGCAAAAGGTGCAGGCGCGGGGCTGCTGCAGAACGTGCCACTGATGCTTGAGATAACGAGGGCGGTGGTCGACGCCGTGCCACAGACGCCCGTAACAGTAAAGACCCGCCTCGGCTGGGACTGCAATCATCTCATCATCACTGAGCTTGCCGAGCAGCTGCAAGACTGCGGCATCAAGGCCATCACCATACACGGCCGCACCCGCTCGCAGATGTACACCGGCGAGGCGGACTGGACGCTCATCGGGAAAGTAAAGGAGAACCCGCGCATGCATATCCCAGTCATTGGCAACGGCGACATTACGTCAGCCCTGAGGGCAAAGGAGTGCTTCGAGCGCTACGGCGTTGACGCGGTGATGGTGGGACGCGCGTCCTTCGGCCGTCCTTGGATATTCCGGGAGATACGCTGCCTGCTCGACGGGCAGCCCTGCACTATCACCACGGCTGAGAAACTCTTGCTGCTGAAGAGTCAGATTAGAAGCAGCGTCGACCTTCTCGATGAGCGCAGGGGAATACTCCACGTGCGCCGCCATCTCGCCTCCACACCTTTGTTCAAGGGCATACCCGACTTCCGCTCCACTCGCATCCGTCTGTTGCGCGCCGAGACGGTGAGCGAGATCTTCCGCATAAT
>JAJPZF010000157.1 GCA_021204545.1 Prevotellaceae bacterium | reverse complement strand
CATTTTTTTTTAATGATACGGGCACCACCTCTTTCTACACACTGTTGATCTTGGGCTGGTTCATATGTTTATATGATACCGGGCTTTCCACCGTCCGTGACTGGGCAGGGTAGGGCGGGATGACCAGCCTGCGGCTGACCAAGCGACTGAGGCCCGGGCGGATGCCCCTCCCCTCGTTGCCAAGGAGGATGACGCCTGTCCCGCCCAGCTCCGCACTGTAGATGTCCTCGCCGCTGAGATATGTGCCGTAGACGTCTCCGCCGAAGGCCCGCAACCGCTCCTCAATGTCGCCGTACACGACGCTCACTCTTGCCAAGGCTCCCATGGTAGCCTGAACGGCCTTCGGGCTGAAAACATCGGCGGTGTCGAGAGTGCAGAATATGTGCCGCAGTCCGAACCAGTCCGCCAGACGGACGATGGTTCCGAGGTTGCCGGGGTCCTGCACACAGTCCAGCGCCAGCGTCAGCTCGTGGGTTGCCACGTCCTCCAGCCGTTGCTGCCAACGGGGGAGACTGAAGATGGCGATGACCTCCTGCGGGTGCTGCTGGAGGCTGACGCGTGTCAGCTCCTCCGGGCTCACTATGACGGGCGTGACATCGGGGGACAGCAGGGCGGCGTTGCGCTCAGCCCACTCCTGGAGGCATACGGCACAGCGGAGTGTGAACGAGGGCATCAGCTCACGGACGAGCTTGGGACCCTCCGCGAGGAACAGCCCCTCACGGAGGCGCGACTTGCGCCCCTCGAGACTCTTGATGGCGCGGAGTAGGCTCTTGCTAATCATCGACGGCAAAGGTAGCGAATAAAGGGGCACGGGTACAGTAATACGGCGAAAGCTTTGGACTAATGCCCCGTTCTCCTTACCTTTGCCGCCGGAAACACCTAACATAATAAGCAACGACTAACAAATGAAGAAGTACAATTTCAACGCTGGCCCTTCGAAGCTGCCCAGCGACGTGATGAAGGCGGTGAGTGCGGCCTGTATTGATTTCGAGAACAGTGGCCTTTCCCTGATGGAGATGAGCCACCGGGCGAAGAACTTCCAGCCCGTGGTGGACGAGGCGGTAAGTCTCTTCCGCGAGCTGCTCAGCATACCCGACGGCTACAGCGTGCTGTTCCTCGGCGGCGGCGCGAGCCTCGAGTTCTGCATGGTGCCGTATAACTTCCTTGAGCGCAAGGCAGCGTACCTTAACACCGGCGTGTGGGCTAAGAAGGCTATGGCGGAAGCTAAGCTCTTCGGCGAGACGGTAGAGGTGGCGAGCAGCGCGGACACCACTTACAACTATATCCCCAGAGGTTATACCATCCCCACGGACGCGGACTACTTCCACGTCACCACCAACAATACCATCTACGGCACGGAGCTGCACCGCGACCTCGACTCCCCAGTGCCGATGGTGGCGGACATGAGCAGTGACATCTTCTCCAGGCCCATAGACGTGTCGAAGTACATCTGCATATACGGCGGCGCGCAGAAGAACCTTGCCATGGCGGGCGTGACGTTCGTCATCGTCAAGAACGACGCACTGGGCAGGGTGACAAGACCTATCCCCACGATGCTGGACTACCGCACGCACGTCAAGGGCGGCTCGATGTTTAACACGCCCCCGACGGTGCCTATATACTGCGCCCTTCAGACACTGAGGTGGCTTAAGCGCGAGGGTGGGGTGATGGAGATGCAACGCAGGGCTGAGGAGAAGGCTAAGCTGCTGTACGGCGAGATAGAGCGCAACAAGCTGTTCCGCCCGACGGTGACTAACCCCGACGACCGCTCGTATATGAACATCTGCTTCGTGATGAACGATGAGTACAAGGAGCTGGAGGCGGACTTCCTCAGCTTCGCCACAGAGAGAGGGATGGTGGGCGTGAAAGGTCACCGAAGCGTGGGAGGGTTCCGTGCCAGCTGCTACAACGCGGTTACCATCGACGACGTGAAGGCCCTTGTGGCGTGCATGCAGGAGTACGAGAGGCAACATTAAGACTAACCATAGGAGACAACGAGACATGACTAAGGTGCTTGTAGCGACAGAGAAGCCTTTCAGCAAGGTTGCTGTCGATGGGATAAGGGAAGTGACCAACGCTGCCGGCTATGAGCTGGCTCTGCTGGAGAAGTACACGGACAAGGGGCAGCTGCTCCGGGCGGTGGCGGACGCCGATGCCTTGATAGTACGGTCGGACAAGGTGGACGCGGACGTACTGGCGGCGGCGAAGAAGCTTAAGATCGTCGTGCGCGCAGGTGCGGGCTTCGACAACCTCGACCTTAGCTCCTGCACGTCGCACAATGTGGTTGCCATGAACACCCCTGGGCAGAACGCTAACAGCGTGGCTGAGCTTGTGTTCGGTCTGCTGGTGTACGCTGTGCGCAACTTCTTCAACGGGACAAGCGGCACTGAGCTTAAGGGCAAGAGGCTTGGCATCCTCGCCTTCGGCAACGTGGGCAGGAACGTGGCACGCATAGCGAAAGGCTTCGGCATGGAGGTCCTTGCCTACGATGCCTATTGCCCCGCCAGTGTCATAGAGGAGGCGGGAGTGAAGGCCGTACCTGACCAGGAGACCCTATTCGAGGAGTGCGACATCGTCAGCCTGCACATCCCCGCCACGCCTGAGACTATCAAGAGCATCAACAAGCCGTTGGTGGCAAGGATGAGGAAAGGCGGCATCCTGGTGAACACAGCACGTAAGGAGGTCATCGACGAGGGTGGGCTGCTCAGCCTCTTGCAGGAGCGCACCGACCTCAAGTACCTTACAGACATCAAGCCCGACACCGACGCTTCGTTCAAGGAGACGTGCGAGGGTCGCTACTTCACCACACCTAAGAAGATGGGAGCGCAGACAGCAGAGGCCAACGCCAACGCAGGAGTGGCAGCGGCAAGGCAGATAGTAGGCTTCCTCGAGGAAGGCATAACCAAGTTCCAACTCAACAAATAGATGGCTACGATAAGACCCTTCCGTGGCTTGCGACCTCCGAAAGACATAGTGGAGCAGGTGGAGAGCCGACCCTACGATGTGCTCTCCAGCGAGGAGGCACGGCAAGAGGCAGGCGACAACGAGAAGTCGCTCTACCATATTATTAAGCCTGAGATAGACTTCCCCGTGGGCACAAGCGAGTATGACCCACGTGTGTACGAGCAGGCTGCCCTGAACTTCCGCAAGTTCCAGCGGGAGGGCTGGCTCAGGCAGGACACTAAGGACATGTACTACATCTATGCCCAGACGATGGGGAACAAGACGCAGTACGGACTTGTCGTGGCTGCTGCCGTGAAGGACTACATGACTGGCGTCATCAAGAAGCACGAGCTGACCCGCAGGGACAAGGAGGAGGATCGCA
Organism: Prevotellaceae bacterium; assembly: GCA_021204545.1. Classification (GTDB taxonomy): domain Bacteria; phylum Bacteroidota; class Bacteroidia; order Bacteroidales; family Bacteroidaceae; genus Physcousia. The sequence goes on along the minus strand of JAJPZF010000157.1, from coordinate 1,071 downwards.
TGAAGCACGTGAGGGCTACGCAGGCCAACATGGAGCCTGTCTTCTTCGCCTATCCCGACAACGAAGTGATAGACCGCCTTGTGGCATCGTACGTCAAGCAAGCTCCCGAATACGACTTCATCGCACCCGTCGACGGCTTCCGCCATCAGCTGTGGCTCATCGGCAGCGAGGACGACCAACGGCTCATCACAGAGACCTTCGCCTCTATTCCTTTCTTATATATAGCAGACGGGCATCATCGCAGCGCGGCTGCCGCTCTCGTGGGCGAGGAGATGGCGAAGCAAAACCCCGACCAGACTGGTCAGGAGGAGTACAACTACTTCATGGCGGTCTGCTTCCCCGCAGGGCAACTCACAATCCTCGACTACAACCGTGTGGTGAGAGACCTGAACGGAATGACCGCACAGCAGTTCCTCGCGGCTCTTGCCGAGAACTTCGACATAGAGATGGCCGAGGGCAGGCAGGAGGCTCGCCCACTTGAGAAGCACCAGTTCGCCCTTTACCTCGAGGGCTCTTGGTATAGCCTCAAGCTGCACGAGGGCTTAGCGAATGAGAGCGACACGATAGAGAGCCTCGACGTTAGCGTAAGCAGTAAGCTGATACTGGATAACCTTCTTGCCATCACCGACTTGCGCAGCGACAAGCGAATAGACTTCGTGGGAGGTCTTCGTGGCTACGAGGAGCTGGAGCGCAGGGTGGACAGCGGCGAGATGAAGATGGCTCTCGCACTCTTCCCCGTGTCGATGGCGGAGATTATGAGCATTGCGGACAGCGGCGCCATAATGCCCCCCAAAGCCACTTGGTTCGAGCCTAAGCTGCGCAGCGGGCTGGTGGTGCATAAGCTTAGCTCCTGAGGCTGAGCCCTGCCTTGAACGACACGTATCTCACCCTGAGCGGCACATCCCAAGGGGAATACTCCGAGAAAGGAAGCCGCTTTCTGGCGTTCGCCTTTCACGTGGAAACGCTCGAAAAGATACACTGTCTTTTGGTCTCGCACCGCAAGAGATTTCACGACGCACACCATGTGTGTTACGCTTACATACTAAGTCCTCAGCGCGAGACATACAGGGC
>JAJPZF010000185.1 GCA_021204545.1 Prevotellaceae bacterium | reverse complement strand
GACGAGGTCACTGAGGAACGCACCGTGTCCGTCCTCTCCGAGGACACAAGCCAAGGCACGGCAAGCATCGGCGGCAAAAGCTCCGTCACTACCACAGACGACGTTGAGATAGAGGCTACACCCGCCGACGGCTACGACTTCCTCTACTGGACCGACACCAATGGCAACAACGTGGGCACGAGCAGCCCCTTCTATTATTATGGCAAGGAGGCGCAGACGTTCACCGCTCACTTCGTGGTGGACAAGTGGGCTGCCCCCGAGACCGACGACAGCGAGCTTAGCACCATAGAGAGCAACGGGCAGTACGTCAGCGAGCTGACAGCCTCGCAGGTGGACGTTGACCCTTACGTCTTCTACACCGCCTCAGCCTGCCCCTCGCAGCTCTACAACATCGTGCCGCAGATAATCAGCGCGGCTCGGGGCAGCAGCCTCACCATCTCCTGGACTGACCCTAACGCCTCGGGCTTGAGCTACTGCCTGCTCTCCGCCTACATCGACCTTAACGCCGACGGAGACTTCGACGACGAGGGGGAGCTAATCGACGTGATAGGCACGCCCAACCAGCAGGACTACTCCGTGTGCAGCGGCTCTATACAGATACTGCTCCCGAGCGATATGCCCACAGGGATAACACACATAAGGATGCGCTTCGACGGGGCGTGGACAGGAGGCTGGGACAGCACGACGGGAGCGAAGCCTGCCGATGCCACCACTGTGCGTATGGTCTACGAGATACGCCTCAACGTGCTTGAGTACCCCGAGCAAGCCTGCACCATTACCGCCCTTAGCGAGGACACTTCCAAGGGGACAGCCACGATAAGCGGCGTGGGAGCTACTGCCACCGTGCAGCCCGGCGAGAGCATAACCCTTCAGGCACAGCCTGCCTCGGGCTACGTGTTCCGCTGCTGGACTGACCAGTGGGGGCGAGAAGTATCCTCCGAGGCTAACTACAAGCTCGTGCCTGCCGAGAGCGGCACGTTCACCGCATCCTTCTCGTTAGACCTGCCCGAGTACCTCACCCTCAACGACTGGACGCTCAGCTACTCAGCCTCTGACGATGGGGAGCTTACGCTCGTCGCCCCCGTGGAAGGCAGCGGCACGCTTGAGATACCCTCGGTCTACACTTACGACGGCAACGACTACCCCATCGTCGCCCTCGCCCCGGGCTTCATGAAGGGCAACACTGACCTTGAGAGCGTCGTCATAGGGGCGGCGGTGCGAGACCTCGGCACTGAGGGGGCGACCGAGACGGAGACCTACTCCTGGACGGGCGACGGCACGCAGAACAAGCTCATAGAACTCGATAACACGCTCTCCTCGAAGGGCGACTGGACGCTTAGCGCGGAGATAAGCACCGACGGCTCAACCTTCAACCAGTGGGGCTCAGGACTTATCGCCACTGGCACGGACGCCCTTGCCGACGCTTACCCCTCAGGCTTCCAGCTCTATCTTGCAGCCGCGGGCAACGTGGTGCTTAAGTGCGGCAGCACGGAGGTGAAGACCTTCACCCTCACACAAGGCTGCACCTCCTTCACTGCCTTGCTCAATCATCAGGCGGACGGCTCGTGGTCGCTCACCGTCACCACCACGAGCGGCAGCGACTCCTACTCCACGTCAGCCTACGCCCTTGCCGACATCACCGAGCTCTCCTCATCCATCCCCTCGGGCGTAAACATAGAGACCCTCACGCTCAGCTCCATAACAAGCGAGGAGCAGCCACTGTTCGACGGCTGCAAGAGCCTCGCCTCGCTGGAGGTAAGCACTGGCAACGGGAGCTTCGCCTCCTCCTCGTCGCAGCTCTACACAGCCGACCTCGCCACACTCCTTCGCCTGCCCGAGGGCAGGAACGAGCGCACGGTCAGCCTCCTCCCTACCTGCACCAGCATAGCCCCCTACGCCCTCAGCGGCGTGACCTTAACAGAGAGGCTTGTAGCCCCCGACGGGCTTGAGCAGGTGGACGAGACTGCCTTCGAGGGCTCAACCACGCTCTTGCAGGTCACGCCAAGCCAGTGCGACGATTACGGCTCGCAGTGGAGCGTGCCTATGCTCGTAAGCGTAGCAGAGGGAGAGACGGCGGACGCAAGCCTCCTCAGCAACGCCTCGGCAGTCGAACTCGTGAGCGACGGCTCAACCTCAGGCTCGCTCACGGCAAGCCTCACGGGCAAGCAACGCTGGCTCACGCTCAGCCTGAGCGACGACGCGCCCGTTGCCCTCTACTTCCCAGCGGACGTTGACAGCGTGGAGTACACCTCCAGCCAAGCGGGCGTGACGGTAAGCGACGCATCGCAGTCCTTCCTCCTCGCCCAGTACGACGGCTCGGCCTTCGAGCTTGCCAATGTCCCCAGCGGCAAGGCTATCCCCGCGGGGGCATACCTGCTTTGGCCTTCCGACGAGCTTAAGAGCGAGGCTCTCACCTTCAAGATGGGCAGCGCCGACGCAAGCCTCGGGGACACGGAGTTCACCGGCAACGGCACGCTCACGAGCCTCACCCAAGGCACGGGCTGCTTCCTGTATAATAGTGAAGAGAACGCCTTCCTGCCGCTCGAGGAGGAGACAGCCGTCGCACCCTTCACCGCCTACTTCCTCTCCGCAGCCTCTCCCCTGCCCGGCAGCTATCCCGGTCTCTCGGACTACCTGCTCGGCGTCGAGGGAACGCAGGGAAGCCCCGCCTTCTCGGTCTACGTCATTGACCGGAGGATAAAGGTCGTCGGGGCGGACAGCTACCGGCTGCACAACACGGCAGGCGCACTGCTTCCCAACGACACGCAGCTCTCGCCGGGCGTCTACGTTGTCTCCTCCGCCAAGGGTCAGCGCAAGGTCCTTGTGCCCTAAGGCTACCCGCCGTGGTCCCCGTATAACAGTCGTCGAAGTACCCCTCGCAAGGGGTTCAAGGCAACCCCTTGCGAGGGGTTCAACCGAGCCCCTCGCAAGGGGTACTTTCACGACTCTAATACACCTTTCATGAAGCCTGTATAACAGGCGTCACGACGACTCCCATACAGGAGCGACGGCGCCTACGGGCAGATAAGGAAAGCCCCCGAGAGGACATTGCGACGGTCCTCTCGGGGGCTTGGTTTATCCTCTTAGGCTGCCCGCCTACTTGAGCAGCGTCTTCACGCCGTTGACGATGTAGATGCCCTGACGGGTTGGCTTGCCCTGCACCTTCACGCCGCTGAGCGTGTAGATGTCGGCGTCCTCAAGGCTGTCGGCGTGTATGCTCTCAATCGCCTCGGGAGCGTCCCCTACCACGAGTATGCCCTCGTCGAGGCGGCTCGTGTCGAAGGCGTAGCCTGTCGTGTTGTTGGCGTAGCAGAGGTCGAGCTGGAGGTCGTCGCCCAGTGTGATGGAGTTCGCTTCGAAGAGCTGTATCTCCGTCCCCTTCTCGAGGGCGAGGCTTTCGCTGCCCTTCAAGACGAGCGTGCCCTTGAGCGTGAGCTTGCCGATGCCTGTGAAGGTGCTGTAGCGGCTCTTGGTGAGGATGTACGACTGTATAGTGCCGTTGACGGTGAGGTTACAGCCTCCGAACTGCAGCTCTCCGTTGGAGGAGCTCTCCGAGATGCCGCTGCGTATGGTCGCCCCCTTGGCGACGGTGACCGAGCTGTTGCCCAGCACGCCCGTGCCGCTGAGGGTAGCGCCGCTGGCCACGTTGAGAGTGCTCGAGCCGAGCATAACGTCGGAGCCTGAGCTGTTGAGGCAAAGCTCCCCTGCGTTGACACGTGCCGCACCGTGGAAGCTGCCCTTGCCCTTGAAGGTCATCTTGCAAGAGCCCACCTTGGTGAAGGCGCAGCAGTAGGTGGAGCTCACGTCTGTGATGCTGCCCTCGAAGGTGAAGTCGTTGCCGTCGCTGTTGCCTATCTGCCAGGTGTTGGTGCCTGTCTGGTCGCTCTGGTTCTGGAAGTTGGAGACGGGCTGCTCGAGAGTGCCGCTTCCCGTCACCGCGCCTATCGCCCACGTCTGCCCAGTGTTGGCGACGAAGGCTCCGCTGCCTATGTTGAGGGTGGCGTGCGATGCGCTGGTGCTCATGTCGAGGGGCAGGCAGATGCTGGTGTTGGTGAAGTTGATGGTGCCGTAGAAGTCGCTCCAGTCTCCCGTTATGCGCACACGGTTCACGGTGTTGCGTGGCTCTATGGCGAGCGTTCCCTCGCCAGTGAGCTTGTTGGCGTAGGCGGTGTAGTACTGCGTCGTCAGGTACCACGTTCCCTTCTTGCCCTTGGGTACGTAGATGGCGTGCGTGGTGCTGGTGACGTCGTCGTAGAGCGTACCTCCCTCAAACACCACCGTCTTGGCGGGCGTGCCTGAGCAAGCCTCAGCAGCCCCTGCCGAGATGACGAGCGTGTCGAGCGAGGAGTTGGCTGCGTAGAACTTGAGCGTGCCCGAGCCGCTCTTGGTCAGCGTGGTGCG
>JAJPZF010000285.1 GCA_021204545.1 Prevotellaceae bacterium | reverse complement strand
CACCAACCGCGGGGACTTTGCCCACGAGGTGTTTGCCGACTGCGTGAAGTTCGCCGAGAGGGAGTGCCCCGGGCTCGCCATGGGCGTTGGCAGTGTGGTTGACGCTCCGACGGCAGCCCTTTACATACAGCTGGGAGCCTGCTTCGTGGTGAGCCCGCTCTTCAACCCCGACGTGTCCCGTGTGTGCAACCGCAGGCTCGTTCCCTACTGCCCTGGCTGCGGCAGTGTGAGCGAGATAGGCAAGGCGCAGGAGACGGGTTGCGACCTGACGAAGGTGTTCCCCGGCGATGTGTACGGGCCTGCCTTCGTGAAGGGAATGATGGCTCCTTGCCCTTGGAGCAAGATAATGGTGACGGGCGGCGTGTCGCCTACCGAGGAGAACCTTACCCAGTGGGTGAACGCTGGCGTTTACTGCGTGGGCATGGGCTCGAAGCTGTTCCCCGCTGACAAGGTGAAGGCGGGCGACTGGCAGTATGTCACCGACAAGTGCAGGGAGGCCCTTGGCTACATTGCCAAAGCCCGTGCTGCGCATAGGAAATGACTTCTCAATCAGGTTTTGCGCTTAAGGAAGCCTACTTGGATTGTGCCTGAGGGCCAGCCCCTGACGGAGATGGACAGGCGCATACTGGCTTTCCAGCAGAGGGGGAAGCAGGTGCCGAGCCGTGACCTGATTAAGACCCCCGAGCAGATAGCGGGCATACGCAAGGCGGGCGAGCTGAACACCGCTGTGCTTGACCGCGTGGAGGAGAGAATACGCGCCGGAATGTCGACGCTTGAGATTGACAAGCTGGTGTATGACTACACCACCAGTCACGGAGGCACGCCCGCTCCGCTTGGCTACGAGGGCTTCCCGAACAGCTGCTGCACGAGCGTCAACGATGTGGTGTGCCACGGAGTGCCTTCCGCCTTCGAGATATTGCAAGAGGGGGACATAATAAATGTTGACTGCACCACCATCCTCGACGGCTACTATGCCGACGCGAGCCGTATGTTCGTGATAGGCGGAGAGACGGAGCCCAGGTGGCAGGAGCTTGTCGACGTGGCATGGCAGTGCCTGAAGGCTGGTGAGGAGGTGTGCAGAGAGCCTTACGTCTTCGTGGGCGATGTTGGCAACCAGATAGCGAGGCTCGCCCATAAGCGCCACTTCTCAGTCGTGAGAGACCTCTGCGGGCACGGCGTCGGCTTGCAGTTCCACGAGCCGCCCGACGTGGAGCATTACGGACACAGAGGCACTGGCATGCTGCTCGTTCCCGGCATGACGTTCACCATCGAGCCGATGATTAACATGGGGCACTGGGAGGTGTGCGTCGACGCGGACGACCCCACGGGCTGGACAGTGCTGACGGAGGACGGCGAGCCAAGCGCACAGTGGGAGCACACCTACCTGATGACCGAGAACGGGGTGGAGATAATCACCCACTGATTGAGAGGAATGCAGAAAGACGTTGTTATCCTGGGCATTGAGAGCAGCTGCGACGACACGAGCGCGGCTGTGATAAGGGACGGCATACTGCTGAGCAACGTGACGGCCTCGCAGGAGGTGCACAGGGCTTACGGCGGTGTGGTGCCCGAGCTTGCCTCGAGGGCGCACCAGCAGAACATCGTGCCAGTGGTTGACCAGGCACTGAAGAGGGCAGGGGTGAGGCTTGAGGAGCTTAAGGCAGTAGCGTTCACCCGCGGGCCCGGGCTTATGGGCTCGTTGCTGGTGGGCGTGTCGTTCGCCAAGGGCTTGTCGGTGGCACTGGGCATCCCGCTTGTTGACGTCAACCACCTGCACGGGCACATCCTCGCCCACTTCATAAGGACCGAGGGCGACGACACGGAGCAGCCCACGTTCCCCTTCCTCTGCCTGCTGGTCAGCGGCGGCAACTCGCAGATAGTGCTTGTGAGGGCTTACAACGACATGCAGATAGTGGGGCAGACGATAGACGACGCTGCGGGCGAGGCTATAGACAAGTGCTCGAAGGTGATGGGCTTGGGCTACCCCGGCGGCCCCGTCATAGACCGCCTCGCGCGTGAGGGCAACCCCGACGCCTTCCACTTCTCGAAGCCCAACATCGGGGGCTACGACTACAGCTTCTCGGGCCTTAAGACCTCCTTCCTCTACAGCCTGAGGGAGTGGGTGAGGCAGGACGCCGACTTCATCGAGCGTCACAAGCGCGACCTTGCCGCCTCGCTGGAGAGGACGGTGGTGGACATACTGATGAAGAAGCTTCGCCTCGCCGCCAAGGACTTGGGGCTGAGGCAGGTGGCTGTGGCTGGAGGCGTGAGCGCCAACACGGGCTTAAGAAACGCCTTCCTTGAGCACGCCGAGCGGTACGGGTGGAAGACGTTCATCCCCAGGTTCAGCTACACCACCGACAACGCAGCGATGATAGCCATTGCTGGCTACTACAAGTACCTCGACGGCAAGCTCTGCCCGCTCGACTGCCAGGCCTACAGCCGCGTCACGGTGGGCTGAGGGGCAAAAAAGCCTCAAAGTCTTTGGAGGCAATGGCTAAAAGCCCTACCTTCGCGCCCGTCACTGACACCAAGCCAAGGAAAAAAAAACTAAGATAAGGATAAGAGAGATGCCACGTATTTGTCAAATCACAGGGAAGAAGCCCGGCAGAGGTAACTGGGTCTCCCACTCGAAGCACCGCACCAAGCGCCGCTTCGACATTAATCTGTTCACGAAGAAGTTCTACTACGTCGAGGAGGACTGCTGGGTAAGCCTCAAGCTCACCGCCAACGGCCTGCGCCTCATCAACAAGATAGGCCTCGACGCAGCCCTCACCAAGGCCGTGGAAAAGGGCTACTGCAAGTGGAACGAGATAAGGGTAATAGGATAAAACAAGCTAAGTCATGGCAAAGAAGACAAAGGGTAACAGGGTGCAGGTCATCCTGGAGTGCACCGAGATGAAGCAGAGCGGGCTGCCCGGCACGTCGCGCTACATCACCACGAAGAACCGCAAGAACACGCCCGAGAGGCTGGAGCTGAAGAAGTACAACCCAATTCTCAGAAGGGTGACCGTGCACAAGGAAATCAAGTAAGCGAAAGGATAGAGAGACATGGCAAAGAAAACAGTCGCCACCCTGCACACCGGCAAGACGGACGGGCGTGGCTACACCAGAGTGATCAAGATGGAGAGAAGCCAGAAGACGGGGGCGTACGTCTTCAACACGAAGATGGTGCCCAACGAGGCAGTGAAGGACTTCTTCAAGAACTAACCCAAGGGGCCGGCAAGGCATAGAGGGAGGCGCAGCCCACCGAGGGCGGCGCCTCCCTCTGTTATGTCCCTTTCGTTGCCCCTTAGGGGTGGCCGCCGTCAAGCCTAAGCGTAGGCGACAGGCAACCCCTCGCAAGGGGCCCGACGGAACCCCTCGCAAGGGGTTGCTTGAAGGGCGTAATACGGGGACCGCGAAGGGCGTAATACGGGGACCATGAAGGGCGTAATACGGGGACCGCGAAGGGCGTAATACATGGACCGGACAACCCCTCGCGAGGGGTTGCCTGAAGCCTATATGACAGGCGCCGCGGGCGAGGCTTTGAGCGTGCCACTTTAATTACTACCTTTGCCGCGTGACCGCTACCCTATGCCTTAAGCTGACGCTTCTGCCCTGCTGCCTGACGGCCGTCCAGGCCTTCGCCGACGAGCTGCCCGACACCGCGGCGGCGAAGAGGAAAGGCGTTGTGCCGGCGGTCATCAACTACTTCCGCAACAGCAACAAGGAGAGCGACAAGCGCTTCGACTGCAGCGTGGTGGCAGGCCCCTTCTACGACGCGACCTCATCACTTAGCATAGGCGGCGGCATCTCCGCCCTCTACAAGTGGGACCCCTCGGACGCCTCCCTGAAGAGCAGCACGCTCACCGTGATGGCAAAGGCGAGCGTGAAGGGGATGGTGAGCCTCGAGGTGACGGGCATGAACTACATGAGGCGTGACCGCAGCCGCTGGAACTACCGCCTGAAGCTCTCAACAACGCCGATGAACTTCTGGGGCATAGGCTACGCCCGCGGCATAGACGACGGGAACAAGGGCAAGTACAAGCAGCTGAAGGTGCAGTTCAAGCCCGACTACCTCTTCCGCGTCGCCAAGGACTTCTACCTCGGCCTGCTCGTGAACGTGAACTATACGCACACTTACGACTTCACCAACCCGCAGCTCATCTACGGGCAAAGGGAGAGCGTGGCGGCGGTCGGGGCAGGCGTCGCCCTGCACTACGACTCGAGGGACGTCAGCACGAACGCCTACCGAGGGCAGTACCTCAGGGCAGAGCAGCTCTTCTACCCCAAGTTCGCCAACAAGTACTACTTCAACGCCACCGACGTGACCTTCTCCACGTACCACCCCCTGTGGCGGTCGGCAGTGTTCGCCGCCGAGTACCACAGCCTCTTCAACTTCGGAGACAACGTGCCCTGGACGA
>JAJPZF010000082.1 GCA_021204545.1 Prevotellaceae bacterium | reverse complement strand
GCCCTCTAAACCACTCGTTGCCTGCGGCGATCTCGCTTCGCGAGATATTCGTGGCTCTTTGGAGAGCTTGCCAGCTCTCGGCGCTCGGGAAAGCTCAAAAGCAAGTTGCGTGGCTGCCCTAAGGGTCGCCACGCTCTCTCGCTCATGGTCGATGGACTGCGGCGATCTCCCCATCGCTCGGCAAAGCTGGAAGCAAGCTTCCGCTCTGCTCTCGCTCATGGTCGATTGAACAAGTTCCAAGACGTTAGGCGAACAAGTTGCGGACAGAAACGACAAGCCCCCGAGGGACGTTCCCGCGGGGGCTTGCTGTCTGTGTATTCTAAGTTAGGGGCTGCCCTCAGGCGAGCGACCAGTCCTCCTTCGTCTTGCGCACGTAGCTCTGGTAGCGACGCTTGGCCGCGGCCTTGCAGGCGTCGTAGAGCTCCTGTGCCTCGGCGGGGGCTGCCTTCTTCAGCGAGAGGAAGCGCACCTCGCCCTCGAGGAAGTCCTGGAACTTGTCCCACTGGGGCTCCTTGCTGTCCAGCGTGAAGGGGTTCTTCCCCTCGTCGGCGAGGGCGGGGTTGTAGCGCCACAGGTGCCAGTAGCCGCACTCGACGGCCTTGGCCTCCTCAGCCTGCGACTTGCCCATCGCTCCCTTTGCCTTCAGGCCGTGGTTGATGCAGGGGGCGTATGCGATGACGAGCGAGGGACCGTGCCACGCCTCAGCCTCGCGTATCGCCTTGAGGCACTGACTGTTGTCCGCCCCCATAGCGACCTGGGCAACGTAGACGTTACCGTATGTCGCCTGCATAAGCCCGAGGTCCTTCTTGCCCACACGCTTGCCGTTGGCGGCGAACTGGGCGATGGCTCCTATCGGCGTAGCCTTCGACGCCTGCCCGCCCGTGTTGCTGTACACCTCGGTGTCCAGCACCAGGATGTTAACGTCCACGCCGCTGCCTATCACGTGGTCAAGCCCGCCGTAGCCGATGTCATAGGAAGCGCCGTCACCGCCGATAATCCACTGCGACCTCTTCACTAAGTAGTGTTCAAGCTCCTCGAGCTGCTTGCTCTTCGGGCAGCCTGCGTCGGCAGCCTCGTGGATGAAGGGCTTAAGGGCAGCCGCAGCCTGCTTCGAGCCCTCCGCGTCGTCCATGCTCTCTATCCACTGCCGCGCCGCCTGCTTGTACCCGTCGCTTGGCTTGTCGCTCTCCAGCAGAGCCTCGAGCAGGGTCTTTATGCGCAGGCGCATCTTCTTCGTGGCGAGCGTCATACCCATGCCGTACTCGCAGAAGTCCTCGAAGAGTGAGTTCGACCAAGCCGGTCCCTGCCCCTTCTCGTTGGTGGTGTAAGGCGTGCTGGGTATCGAGCCCGAGTAGATGGACGAGCAGCCCGTGGCGTTGGCAACCATCTCACGGTCGCCGAAGAGCTGCGAGACGAGCTTCACGTAGGGGGTCTCGCCGCAGCCTGAGCAAGCTCCGCTGAACTCGAAGAGCGGCGTTGCGAACTGGCTGTTCTTGGGGCTCTGCTTGATGTCCACAAGCCCTTGCTTGCTCTTGACTTGCTTCACGCAGTAGTCCCACTTGCGGGCTTCCTTCGCAGCCTCCTCCGAGCTGTCGTCGTAGGCAGCCATCGTGAGGGCAGGGCCTCCGAGCTTCGGGTTGCCCGGGCAGACGTCGGCGCAGTTGCCGCAGCCGAGGCAGTCCTTAACTCCCACCTGTATGGCGAAGTGCATACCCTTCATTGCGGCTGGAGCTTTCATCTCTATCGTAGTGCCGTCGTAGCCCTTCACCTCTTCGTCGTCCATCACTATCGGGCGGATGCAGGCGTGCGGGCAGACGAAGGCGCACTTGTTACACTGTATGCACTTCTGCGGGTCCCACACTGGGACGAAGGCAGCAACGCCTCGCTTCTCGTATGCGGCAGTACCCTGAGCCCACGCGCCGTCCTCGATGCCCTTGTAAGCGCTCGTAGGCAGGTCGTCGCCTATCTGGGCGTTGATGGGGCGCACAAGGTTGGAGATGTACTCAGGCTCGTCCCTAACGATGGTCTCGTCGGCGGGCAGGTCAGCCCACTTCGGGTCGACGGTGAGGGTCTTGTACTCAGTACCCCTGTCGACGGCGGCGTAGTTCTTGTCCACGATGTCCTGTCCCTTCTTGCCGTAGCTCTTCACGATAGCCTTCTTCATCTGCTCCACAGCCAGCTCCACGGGTATCACCTCAGTGATGCGGAAGAAGGCGGACTGAAGGATGGTGTTCGTGCGATTGCCCAGCCCAATCTCGTGCGCTATCTTCGTTGCGTTGATGTAGTAGACGGTGATGTTATGCTGCGCGAAGTATCGCTTTGCGTCGTTGGGCAGGAAGCTGACCAGCTCGTCCCCGTCGAAGATGGTGTTAAGCAGGAACGTGCCGCCTGTCTGCAAGCCACGAAGCACGTCGTACATCCTCAGGTATGCCTGCACGTGGCAAGCGACGAAGTTCGGCGTCTTTATCTGGTAAGTGCTGCGTATTGGAGTGTCGCCGAAGCGGAGGTGCGAGCAGGTGAAGCCGCCCGACTTCTTCGAGTCGTAGGAGAAGTACGCCTGGCAGTACTTGTCGGTGTTGTCGCCTATAATCTTAACCGAGTTCTTGTTAGCTCCCACCGTGCCGTCCGCACCAAGCCCGAAGAACTTAGCCTCGAAGATGCCCTTGCCTCCCAGCGCCATCTCCTCCTTGTGGGGCAGCGAGGTGAACGTCAGGTCGTCCACGATGCCCACGGTGAAGTGGTTCTTAGGCTCGGGCAGCTCAAGGTTCTCATACACGCCAAGCATCATCGTCGGGGTAACGTCCGCCGAGCCAAGGCCGTACCTGCCGCCCACGATAAGCGGGGCGTTCTCCCGCCCGTAGAACGCGTCCTTCACGTCGAGCAGCAGAGGCTCTCCGTTGCTGCCCGGCTCCTTCGTTCGGTCAAGCACGGCTATGCGCTTCGTCGTCTGAGGCACTGCCTTTAAGAGATGCTCCACGCTGAAGGGGCGGTACAGGTGAACGCTCACCAAGCCGTACCTCTTGCCGTTCTGGTTGGCGTAGTCAATCGCCTCCCGCGTCGCCTCGCTCGCGCTGCCGATGAGTATAACAACCTTGTCAGCGTCCTCAGCCCCGTAGTAGGAGAAGAGGTCGTACCGCCTGCCTGTGCGTTGGCTTATCGCCTGCATATACTTCTCAACGATTTGGGGAACAGCGTCGTAGTAGCGGTTGGCGCTCTCCCTGTGAGCGAAGAACGTCTCGGGGTTCTCAGCCATTCCCTTAGCCTCAGGGTGCTCAGGGGTGAGCGCACGGTGGCGGAACTCCTCGAGCTGCTTCACTGGCAGCAGGTCACGCAAGGTGTCCTCCTCCATCAGCTCCACCTTCTGGTACTCGTGCGAGGTGCGGAAGCCGTCGAAGAAGTTGATGAACGGCACCCTTGCCTCAATAGAGGCGAGGTGGGCAACGGCACTGAGGTCCATCACCTCCTGCACACTGCCCTCAGCCAGCATGGCGAAGCCCGTCTGGCGGCAAGCCATCACGTCGCTGTGGTCGCCGAAGATGCACAGGGAATGAGTAGCCACCGTCCTCGCGCTGACGTGGAAGACGGAGGGCAACAGCTCGCCCGCTATCTTATACATATTAGGTATCATCAGCAGCAAGCCCTGGCTGGCGGTGAACGTGCTGGTCAATGCGCCTGCCTGCAAAGAGCCGTGTACAGCTCCCGCGGCTCCTGCCTCACTCTGCATCTCCTGCACCGTCACGGTGTCCCCGAAGAGGTTCTTACGGCCCTGTGCCGCCCACTCGTCAACGTGCTCCGCCATGGGCGACGATGGGGTGATGGGGTAGATGGCGGCAACCTCGCTGAACATATACGCCACGTGCGCCGCGCAGGTGTTGCCGTCCCAAGTAACAAATCTACGTTTTGTATCCATAATAATGCTTTATTTAAGGTAAGTCCGTTCCTAATATAGCAACCCCAGCACCCACAGCGGCACAAGCCCGTCGCGGGGGGAAGCCGCACTGTCCGTCAGGTAGCACACGCCACGCTGCTTCCTCTGGGGCGCGCGCTCCACAATGCGGAAACGCCACCTCCCGTCAACCACATAGTCGCAACCACGCTCCCCAACCGTCACCTCGTGCCCGGGACGCAACGCCGAGAGAAAGAAACACTCCAGCATCGCCCTCCTCTCCACCCTGTGAGGCAGGATGGCGTGAAGCAGGTTCGGGTTGTGCATCGCTATCCTTACAGGCTTGCGCGTCTCCCCGCCCCCAGCCTTGTACATCACGTCTATCAAACGGGCGCTCGCGAGGTAGCGGATGTAGTTCATCACCGTGGCGCGGCTCGTGCCTATTTCCTTAGAGAGACGGCTCACGTTCGGCACGTTGTCACCCAGCGTGGCCAGATGGTAAAGCAACGCCTTAATCCTGCCCATATAC
>JAJPZF010000195.1 GCA_021204545.1 Prevotellaceae bacterium | reverse complement strand
GCCCTCGCCGCCCAGCTGGAAGGAGGCGGTGAGCCACTTGCCTATGCCTGCCACCTCGAGGCGCAGCGTGTCGCCGCTCACGTCCTCGCACTCCGCATCGGTGAAGACCTGGCTGTTGTACTTGTTATTGAACTTATAGGAGCGGAGCGAGGGGATGTCCTCGGGCGTGTCCGTCTCCACGTCCACCACGGCCTTAAGCTCGTAGTCCCCGCCGTCCGCAAGCGTTGCCCGGAAGAGGCTGCCGCTGTAAGTGCCCGTCGTGACGTAGCTTCGGGGCAGGACGACGACCGTGCTGTCGCTTCGCCTTAGGTAGAGCATATCGTCGTCGTGCTCGAGGTAAGAGCTCTCGCTCACCGTCATCTCGATGCTTGCGCTCACGCCCCCGCCGTCGTTGGCAGTGGCTGTCACGGTGGTCGTCCCTGAGGCGTGGGCTGTGAGCAAGCCCGTCTTGCTTATGGTGGCGACGTACTCGTCGGAGCTTGACCAGACGACAGAGGGGTCTGTCGCGTCGTCGGGGCTTACGCTTGCCGTGAGCTGCAACTCCTCCCCCGCCTCAAGGCTCGTGGTCTCAGCCTCGATGCTTATGGACGTTACACGCACCGTTATGGTGCTGTACTCAATCTCCGCGCCGTCGGAGGCGTAGATGTGGAACTGCTCGTTAGCGTCGGTCGACTGGCTCTCGTAGCAGCCCATCATATAACTGTCCTTGCGCAGGTTGAACTGGTAGGCGGGCTGAGCCACGCTCCTGATGCTCTGGAAGCCTCCCCCGTCGGTGATTGTCCACAGTGCCTCGCTTGCGGTGCCGCTGGAGGCGAGGGTGAGGTACTTGCAGCTGGTCTGGTTGTACTCGTCCACCCAAGTCAGGTACTCGCCCGTCTCGCAGTTCTCGAAGGTGTAGGCGTCCCCGCTCTTCGATATGTACCAGTAGGCGCTGGAGGGAGGGCTTGTGTACTTGGTCTGGTAGACAACGTCGTAGGCTGAGCCTTCCGCCGAGCCGGGGCAGACGTAGCCGCTCTGGTAAGCGCAGGTGATGTAGTACTTCACTCCGCTTTGTATGTTCCACGCCGCCTTGGCTTGGGTTGAGGCGAGCAGCAGTGCAAGGGCGAATAACGGGTTGTATCTGTGGTTTAATAGCATCGTATGCAATATGACTTAGGGGTAAGTTTGAAAGGGGGCTGCCTTCAAGTCTCTTCTCTGTGGCGCGCGCTTAAGAGGTAGTCCTCCAGAGGCGCGCCCTCGAAGCGCAGGAAGCAGTTGCGGGCGGTCTTCGTCGTGCCGAAGCCTGCGTCCTGGCACTCGGTGAGGCTCGTCACCTCCCCGCTCTCTATCATTCTCTTCAGCTCCGTTATGCGGTAGAAGCTGAGGTAGTCGTGCACGTTGTTGTAGCCTTGGCTGCGGACGCACTGCAAGAGGAGGTGTCGGTTGATGCCCGTCTCGCGGCACAGCTGGTCTCGCCCGAACGTGTTGTCCTTCCACGCCTCCCTGTTGTGCTGCATCCAGTACTCCACCCTCTCGAAGCGCTTCTGGTTAAGCTCGTTGAAGTCCCTCTGCGCCTGCTCGAGGTCTGTCTCGCTGGGGTTCTGCTCAACGGCGGTCATGGTGGGCTTGGGCAGCTCGAGAGCCATCGTCTCGAGTGTGCGCAGGCTTAGGTAGAGGTTCAGCACCGTGAAGCAGATGACGTAGATGGTGGCGAGCAGCAGGTTGAACCTGAGGACGCACACCACGGCGTAGAACACCGCGCTGAGGCCGAGGCAGACGCTGTAGGCTATCATGTAGCCAGGCAGCTCCTTGTGCGTCAGCCTTCGGGGGAGGCGGAAGATGTTGATGATGTACACGAGGCTCAGCACCAGCGAGGCGAGGCGCAGCAGTATGTCGTAGCTCACGAGGTGCTCCAGCAGCTCGCGGGCGTTGGTTATGACGACGTGGCTCTTGCCAAGCAGCAGGGGGATGACGTAAAGCACTATCAGCGCCATGACGGGCGAGGCGTACTTCACCATGCGCTGCCACTGAAGGTAGCCCGGCATGACGAAGCTCAGCGGGTAGATGCTCTGAAGATAGCACACGACGGCGAGCAGCAGCAGAGCCGCGGGCTGCAGGAAGCCGTGCACCGTCTCGGGCATCAGGCAAAGGGAGCAGATGAAGGTCGAGAGGAAGGCCAGGATGGCCATAATCCAGGCTATGGAGAGGTAGCGCACCTGGTGACGGGCGTAGACGAACATCACCATCGCTATGACGTAGTGGGCGGTGGTGCTGCACAGGAGTATGGCAAGGGCTATCTGCTTCGTCATTGACTTGGGGACTTCTCTGCGGGCAAAGATACTTTAAGCCAGAGAATAATGAAAGGGGTGGGCTATGTTTTTGTTCGGGCAGCACGTGGGAGCCGCGGTCACTATACGCTACCAGTCGGGGAGGCCCCGCCGAGGTCTCCGCAGAGACTCCGCCGAGGTCTCCACAGAGGCCCCGCCGAGGTCTCCACAGAGGCCCCGTCGAGGTCTCCACAGAGGCCCCGCCGAGGTCTCCACGGAGAGTCCAGTGGAGTCTCCGCGACAAGTCACGGGTATGGGCATAAGAAAAGCACGTGGAGGCGGCATGGTTTCGGAGCGTAGCGACTAAGCCCTTCCTTGGGGAAGGGTTTGGGAAGGGGAAGGATAAACGAAGGGCACGTAGTGCCTACGTGCTTAGGACTTGATAAGGCTTATAAGGATTGAAGAAGCTTAAGGGCCTCGTCCTCGGCTTGCTCCATCCGTTCGCGCTCGCCTGCGGCTTTGTCCCCCAAGCCGCACAGGTGAAGGATGCCGTGGATAAGCACGCGGTGCAGCTCCTCCTCGGGGCTTGCGCTGAGAAGGAGAGCGTTGGAGCGCACCGTCTCGGGAGAGATGAAGAGGTCGCCCGAGAGCAGACAGTCCTCGCAGTAGTCGAACGTTATGATGTCGGTGTAGTAGTCGTGCCCGAGGTACTTGAGGTTCAGCCTCAAGATCTCCTCCTCGCTCGTGAAGACGTAAGCCACCTCCCCGAGGCGCTTTCCGTAGCTCTCCGCCACAAGCTCCGCCCAGCGACGAACCTTCGCCTCATCGAGCGAAGGCATGGGGCAGTCAACACTATGGAAGGTTATCACTGCTCGAGCATCTCCACCGCCTTCAGCACCAGCGGGTCTTGGTCGTAGATGATGGCGAAGTACTCGCTCATGTCCCAGATGTCTCGGGCGGCGAGAGCCTTAAGGATGCGCTTGAGCTGAGGGATGGTCTGCTCCCGCTCCTCCTCGCCCGAGGGAGTGACGCCGAGCTTCTCTCCCTCGTCCATAAGCCTGTCCGTCACGTCGTCGGGGATGGTGAAGCTGTCCTTGAAGTCGCTGAAGCTTGTCCAACGCCTTGAGAGCTTCTTCTGGTTGCCGTCGAGGTAGCGCAGGCTCGCGTTCACGATGCAGCCCTTGACGGAGAGCTCTCGGTAGTACTTCGTGTAACGGGAGGTGTCGAGAGGGACGAAGTAGTCGGGCATAATGCCGCCGCCCCCGTACACCGTCCTGCCCAGCTTCCTCGTGGTGTAGCGCAGGGAGTCGGGGAAGTGGATGCTGTCCTCGTTGGTGAGCTCCCCGTTGTTGTATCGGGCTATCACGTCTTGGCTGTACGCCTGCCTGTCGCCCCTTGTGTAAGGCTTCTGAATGCAACGGCCGCTGGGGGTGTAGTAGCGGGCTATCGTGAGGCGTATCATGCTGCCATCGGGCAGGTCTATCGGGCGTTGCACAAGCCCCTTGCCGAAGGAGCGCCTGCCAAGCACCACGCCACGGTCGTTGTCCTGTATCGCTCCCGTCAGTATCTCTGCCGCCGAGGCGGAGTACTCGTCGATGAGCACAGCCACCTTGCCCTCTTGGAAAGCGTCGCCGCCCGTGCTGGTGAACATCCTGAGAGGCACTGTCCTGCCCTCCGTGTAGACTATCGTGTCTCCCTTCGGCAGGAACTCGCTCGCTATGTCGGCAGCCACCTCAAGCAGCCCGCCCCCGTTCTGCTGAAGGTCTATGATGAGGTCTTGCATCCCCTGCGCCTTAAGCTTCGCTATCGCCTCGAGCAGCTCATCGTGGGTGGTCTGCCCGAAGGAGGTGAAGCGCACGAGCCCGATGGTGGGCGTTACCATATAGGCAGCGTCCACGGTGTTGAGCGGTATCTTGTCCCTCGTCACGGTGAAGTAGCTCAAGCCGTCAGTGCCGTGCCTCTTGATGCCCAGCCTTACCTGCGAGTTCTTCGGACCCCTTAGCCTACGCATGATGTCCTCACGGCTCATCTTCACGCCAGCTATCAGGGTGTCGTCAACGGTGATGATGCGGTCGCCTGCCATTATGCCCACCTTCTCCGAGGGACCCTTGGCGGTGGGCTGTATCACTATCAAGGTGTCGTCCAAGAGGTTGAACTGCACGCCTATGCCCTCGAAGGAGCCTTGCAGCGGCTCTTGGAACTTC
>JAJPZF010000266.1 GCA_021204545.1 Prevotellaceae bacterium | reverse complement strand
AGATTGCTCACCAAGCCCGAGACAAGGCTGGAGATGCCGCTCGAGGAGGAGGACGACGACGAGCTGCCGCTCGATATCTTCTTCAGAACGTCGCTCAGCTGGGCGTTGGCCGCCATCGGCACAGCCAGCATAAACATCGCCACAAGGGCGTAACGGATGGTCTTCTTCATAGTCGTATGCGTTTCTTTGGTTAGTGTCGCTGCGCGAAGTTAGTGCTTTTATTCGTAACTTGCGCCCCCGAAAAGCCTTAAGCAAGAGAACATGACAACAAAGAGCATTAGCCTCACTCTGGCACTTGCGCTCGCCTTCGCCGGCACGGCGATGGCAGTGCCTGCCAAGAGAGGCGTCACAAGGACAATAACAATGAGCGACGGCACTGAGGTGCAAGCCACACTCGAGGGGGACGAGAACGCTCACTTCTTCCGCACCGACGACGGCAGGTGCCTGCAACTCAAGGGGGACACCTACGAGTACGTGAGCCAGGACTCGCTCCTCCAGCTCAGGACAAGCCGCCTCGAGAGCAAGAACGCCATGCGCAGGGCCAAGGCGCAGAAGAGGCTAAGCACCGCTTACACTGGCTCCAAGCGGGGCTTGGTGATTCTCGTCAACTTCGCCGACCTCAGCTTCTCCACCTCGCGGACGGAGTGGGACAACTACTTCAACCAAGAGGGATACAGCACACAGGGCATGGCTGGCTCTGTGCGCGACTACTTCTACGAGCAGAGCTACGGCAAGCTCTCCCTCAGCTTCGACGTCGTGGGGCCCGTCACCGTCAGCCATAAGTACAGCTACTATGGCTCGGGCGACGAGGACTATGTGCCTGCCATGATAAAGGAGGCGTGCCAGCTCGCCGACAGCGAGGTGGACTTCAGCGACTACGACTGGGACGGCGACGGATGGGTGGACCAGGTGTACGTCGTCTACGCCGGCTACAGCGAGGCGCAGGGAGCAAGCTCGCAGACCATCTGGCCGCACGAGTGGGCTCTGAGCGGCATGGGCATCTCTCTCAGGCTCGACGGCGTGTCGATAGACACATACGCCTGCTCCTCTGAGCTATACGGCAGCGGTGCCACGGGCTCTGTCGTCGTGGACGGCATTGGCACTGCCTGCCACGAGTTCAGTCACTGCCTCGGCTTGCCCGACTTCTACGACACCAGCTCCTCAGGCACTAACTACGGCATGGACGTCTGGTCGGTGCTCGACTATGGCTCTTACAACAACGACGGCTACTCGCCCGCCGCCTTCACCGCATACGAGAGGCAGTTCTGCGGATGGCTACAGTACACGGAACTCAAAGAGGCGCGGCAGGTAACCGACATGCCCTCGCTCACCGACGAGCCCGTGGCGTACGTCGTCTACAACGACGCCGACCCTGACGAGTACTACGTCCTGCAGAACATCCAGCTCAAGGGCTTCAACGCCGGGGCGTACGGGCACGGACTGCTCATACAGCACGTCGACTACGACGAGACGGCGTGGCTGGAGAACACCATAAACAACACCTCCTCTCACCAGCGCATGACCATCTTCCCCGCCGACAACCGCTACGGGGCGTACGGCTCCAACGCCAGCGGTGACCCCTTCCCAGGCACAAGCCTCAACACCGCCTTCACCAACTCCTCCTCTCCCGCCTCAACGCTCTACAACGCCAACGCCTCGGGCTCACTGCTCATGGGCAAGCCCATAGAGAACATCGACGAGACGGCTGGCCTCATCAGCTTCAACTTCAACGGATGGACAACCGACGTGGGCGTACCCGAGGCGCTCGAGGCTGAGGACATCAGCGAGGAGACCGCCTCCTTCACAGCACGCTGGACCGCCGTCGACGGAGCGCTGAGCTACGACGTGTGCCTCGAGGAAAGCACCACCGACGACGACAGCCCCGCCTCGCACGTCGTCATCGCCGAGGGCTTCGACGGCTGCCTCTCCTCCACCGACGACGACATCAGCTCCTCGCTCGACACCTTCCTCTCGCAGAGCGGCTGGACAGGGCAGAACCTCTACTGCTCTTCCTACGGCCTGCGCATAGGCAACGACACAGAGACGGGATACGTGCAGACACCCGCTCTCAGCGTCACCTCCGGGAGCGACGTTACCATCCTCGTGGGAGTGCAGTCCGGCTTGGCGGAGCTCGGCATAGTGACACTCAGCGGCGCGTCCGACTACCAGACGCTCAACCAAGGCAGCGGCTACTACCTCCTCTACCTCGAACAGTACACCCTCGGCAGCTTCTACCTCAGGCTCAACTCCTTCACCACCACTTACCTCGTGGGGCTATACGCCTTCGAGGGATACTACACGTCTGACGAACTCTCCGCCTACCTCACAACGACACGCTCAAGCTCGTCAGCCTCGCCCTCGCTGAGCTCTTGCCACACCCTCGGGCGGCTATGCGTCACCAGCAGCGGCAGCACAGCCTCCTCCCCCGACATCTACTCCACCTCGGCCACCAGCTACTCCTTCACGCACCTCCAGCCCGCTGTCTACTCATATAAGGTGCGGGCGGTCACAGCCCAAGGCACCGGCTCCTGGAGCAACTCCATAACCGTGGACCTCTGCGGGGCAAACGCAATAGCTCCCACAAACTCTCCCCTGCCCTCAGCGGACACCGCCTACGACCTCTCGGGGCGGCAGGTAGCCTCCCCCCTCGCGCGCACTATATATATAAGGAGAGGGAAGAAGTACCTCGCGCGATAGCCCCGAAGGGGCTACGCTAGCCGCCGCTAAAGGGGTAATACCTCCGCGAACAAAGGGGTAATACCTCCGCGATGAAAGAGGTAATACCTCTGCGACCAAAGGGGTAATACCTCCGCGACCTTAAGGGTAATACCTCCGGGGCCTTAAGGGTAATACCTCCGAGGCCTTAAGGGTAATACCTCCAGGCCATGAGGGTGTAGACCCCCGCCGCGGCGCCTCCAACACCCCTCTCGCGACAAAAAAAGTACCTCTGAGGGGGCGAAAAGCACTTTTTTCGTGTCGAAAACGTACTTTTCCGCGAAAAGATTTGGTGGACCGCTTTTTTTTTAGGACGTTTGCAGCCGAAAACCTCAATGTTTAACACTTCAAACTTTAACCGTATGAAGAAACTTCATTTCTTATTCATCTTGTTTGCCCTCTGCTCCCTCGGGGCGAAGGCAGACGAAACAACCGTTGACGTTGCGGACATCACCTCTTACAAGGTAGCGTCTATCTCATCGACAGCCGCAACGTCTATCACCGCAGGCTCGTGGTACCTGCTGGAGCAGGACCGCGAGGGTCAAAACCACAACGGTAACTGGACACCTGCCCTTGACAATGGCGAGGGTGAGACTATCACCCGCGCCTCCTCTGCTGATGTACTTGAGGAAGGTACATTTGGCGGTTACGCCGCCAAGTACCTGGTGCGCTTCGTGGAGACAGGGACTACCTCAACAGAGAACACCAGCAGCACTGTCTACAACATCCAGTTCGCTACGGGCAACTACTTCAAATCCAACGCGACCAGCGAGTACAGTGGTGCTGGTGTTACCACTGTCGCAGACGCAAGCGAAGCTACCAGTTGGAACGTCTATACCATTGGGAGTAACGAAGGTCACTTCGGCATCAATCAGTATGACATGTCGTACGACCTGAACAACAATGGTATTGGAGGCGATGTGGTTTCCTGGGAATCAGGTGAGATCACCTCTACCGGAGGCAACAACGACTGGGAGCTCTTCGAGGTGACGCTCGAGGCTATGACCGAGGACGATATGGCGCAGTACGAGACGGAGTTGGCTCCCACTAACCTGCTTACCCTCATCCGAGAGGCGGACGCCCTCTACGAGAGCAACAACGACTGGACGTACAGCACAGATGACAAGCTTATCACCGACGAGACCCAGCTCTCCTCGCCCTACACCGCTACAAACGAAAGTACAGGCAAGATAAGCGCCTTGATTGACGGAGACAGCTCCACTTACTGGCACTCCGACTGGAGCCAGGGTGTTGACGACGACGTTCACTACTTCCAGGTTGAGCTTTCGGAGGACTTAGAGGGAGCCGACCTCATCGCTTACATACAGCGCAGAGCTGGCACCAACAGTGACCAAATCATCAAGATGGGAGTGAAGAACGCCACAAATGTTGATGACGAAGAATATACCGACGACGAGGTGATAGCCATCCTCGACTACCCGTTCACCACAGCGGGCGAGAAGCTGACCGACCACTTCTATCTGCCCTCGGGCGTCACGAAGCTGCGCTTCTACGAGGAAGAGAAGCAAAGCTCGTCTACCGCAGGCTGCTTCAACCTCGCCGAGTTCCAGCTCTATCCCGCCACGGTATCGGACGACTGCGCCAACTCCACCCATCCTAAGACGGCGGCAGCCTTCTCCGAAGCCATCAAGACGGCAAGCGAGCTCTACACTGCCTACGCTACTGAAGACTGCGCAATAACCACCGACGACGTGGCTACCCTTCAGGCTGCCATCGACGCATACAAGATAGCCATAGAA
>JAJPZF010000230.1 GCA_021204545.1 Prevotellaceae bacterium | reverse complement strand
TCAAGCCCTCGAGCGGGGTCAGTCCCATCGACGTGTCCACGCACTTGCCGTCCTTGACTGCCGCTATCGAGGCTCCGTTGCCTATGTGGCAGGTGATTATTCTGCTGCCCTCCGCCTCGATGCCGAGGAACTCCAGCACGCGCTGGCTCACGTAGCGGTGGCTCGTGCCGTGGAAGCCGTAGCGGCGGATGCCGTATTTCTCGTATAGCTCGTAGGGCAGGGCGTACATGAAGGCGTAGGCGGGCATAGTCTGGTGGAAGGCAGTGTCGAACACCCCCACTTGCGGCACGCCGGGCAGAAGCTCGCTGACTGCGTTCACGCCCTTTATGTTGGCGGGGTTATGCAAGGGGGCAAGGTCGTTGCAGGCGGCGAAGTCCCTCATCACCTGCTCCGTAAGCACAACGCTATGGCTGAACTTCTCCCCGCCGTGCACCATGCGATGCCCAACGGCGTCTATCTCCGAGGCCGAGGAGAGGACGGCGTAGTCGCCCTTGGTCAGCATCTCGAAGATGTAGCGCACCCCTGCCGTGTGTTCCTCCACGGGGTGCATTATCTTGTGCTTCACGCCGTTCAGCTTCACGTTGATGAACGAGTCTGCCGAGCCTATCTTCTCTATGCCTCCGCTCGTGACGACCTGCTTGTCCTCCATGTTGTAGAGGGCGTACTTGATGGACGAGCTGCCGCAGTTCAATACCAATATCTTCATAGCCGTCTCCTCCTTATTGCTTAGCGTCCATCGCCTGGCAGGCGGTGATTGCCACCATCTTGTATATGTCGTCAACGGAGCAGCCACGGGAGAGATCGTTCACCGGGCGGGCAATGCCTTGAAGGATAGGACCTATCGCGTCAGCCCCGCCCAGTCTTTGTATCAGCTTGTAGGCTATGTTCCCCGTCTCGAGGTTAGGGAACACCAGCACGTTAGCCTTGCCCGCGATGTCGCTCTCAGGGGCTTTCTTCTTAGCCACAGTGGGAACGAGGGCAGCGTCGCTCTGAAGCTCCCCGTCAATCTTCAGCTGCGGGTCGAGCTCCTTCGCAAGACGTGTGGCCTCCACCACCTTGTCCACCACCTCGTGCTTGGCGCTTCCCTTGGTCGAGAAGCTGAGCATAGCCACTCTCGCCTCGGTGAAACCAGCCACGCTCTTAGCCGTCTGGGCGGTGCATACCGCTATCTGGGCAAGCTGTGCGGCGTCGGGCATCGGGGTGACAGCCACGTCGCCCACCACCAGCACTCCCTCCTCGCCGTACTCGGGTGTCCTGGTTATCATCAGCATAGCGCCGCTTACGCAGGAGATGCCCGGTGCGCATTTGATTATCTGAAGGGCGGGACGCAGCGTGTCGCCCGTTGTGGACAGCGCCCCAGATATCTGTCCGTCAGCCTCGCCGCTCTTTATGATTAGGCAGCCGAAGTACAGAGGGTCAAGCACTTTCTTGCGAGCCTCCTCAAGGGTCATCCCTTTCTTCTTGCGAAGCTCGAAGAGCAACTGGGCGTATCGCTCCGTTCTGTCGCTTGTCGAGGGGTCTATGATGGTGGCTTTGCCGAGGTGCTTCAGCCCCAGTTGCCTGCCGTAACTCATTATCTCGTCGGGGTTGCCGATGAGAATGATGTCCGCCACCTCGTCGCGCAGGCACTGGTCCGCCGCCGTGATGGTGCGCTCCTCAAGGCTCTCGGGCAGCACGATACGCTGCTTGTTCGCCTTGGCCTTGCGCAAGATGCTTTCGATAAGTGAACTCATAGTAATGTGGTGTTTGTTTGTTTGTTATTCAAGTCTTGTCAGAATCTTCCTTTCATCAGCAGCGTCTCCAGCTCTTCGGCCGTGATGTGGCTTTGGAACTGGTTGTTCCACGCTGCCGTGATGTTGCCCGTCTCCTCGCTTACCACCACCGCAAGGGCGTCCGTCTCGGCGGATATTCCCTTTGCGGCGCGGTGGCGCAAGCCGAAGTCCTTTGGTATGTCGAGGTCGTGTGAGATGGGCAGGATGCAGGCTGCCGCGGTGATTTTGTTGTCGCTTATGATGACTGCCCCGTCGTGCAGCGGGCTGTTCTTGAAGAAGATGTTCTCGATGAGCCGCTGGCTGATCCTCGCGTCTATGCTCTCTCCCGTGCGTATGAGGTCGCCCAGTGGCAGGTCGTTCTGCATCACTATCAGCGCCCCCACCCGCTGCTTGCTCATGTTCAGGCAAGCCAGCACGATGGGTATGATGTCGTCGTGGCTGTGCCTCTGCTCGCCGCCCAGGCCCCTGCGCCTGTCCCCCTTGAGCAGGCGGATGAGGCGATGCCCCTGCCTCTGCGTGCCGAGCTGGAAGAAGAAGTGGCGTATCTCCTCCTGGAAAAGAATGATGAGGGCAATTGCCCCCACGCTGACCAGCTGGTCCAGTATGCCGCCTATCAGCTTCATCTCCAGCACTTTCGACACCACTATCCAGAAGACGAGGAACACCAGCACGCCGTAGAAGATGTTCAGCGCCCGTGTCTGCTTCATCAGCTTGTAGCTGTAGTGAAGCACCAGTGCCACAAGCACGATGTCTATTATGTCCTTCAGTCCGACGGGAAACATGCCTTCGTTATCTTTACCGCCTCAAGGCAAGCCCTCACGTCGTGTACCCGCAGGATGTTCGCCCCGAGGGTCAGCGCGATGGTGTTCAGGGCTGTCGTGCCGTTCAGTGCGTCCTTGGGCGAGCCTCCGAGCAGGCGGAACACCATGCTTTTCCGTGACACGCCCACCAGCGTGGGAAGCTCGAATGCCCTGAGGAGGGGCAGGTGGCGCATGAGGCAGTAGTTGTCCTCAAGCGTCTTGCCGAAGCCGAAGCCGGGGTCGAGTATGATGTCTCTCACGCCCAGACGGCGCAGTCTGGCTATGCGCTCGCTGAAGTAGAGCATCACCTCCTGCACAAGATTTTCGTAGTGCGGGGCGTCTTGCATCGTGTCGGGCTGCCCTTTGATGTGCATAAGTATGTATGGCACGCCAAGCTCCGCCACCGTGGGGAACATCTCAGGGTCGAAGTCCCCGCCCGATATGTCGTTCACTATCCCCACTCCGTATTGCTCCACGCAGCGCCTTGCCACGCCGCTGCGGAAGGTGTCCACGCTTATCACCGCGTCGGGGTGGTATTCCCTGACGATGCTTAGCGCCCTCTCGAGCCTCGCCGTCTCCTCGTCCTCTCCGATGTCCCTTGCCCCGGGGCGGGTGCTTTGCGCCCCGATGTCGATGATAGACGCGCCTTCCGAGAGAATCTCGTCAGCTCTTTCGCGTATCTCCTTGTCGGTCTGCTTGCGGCTTCCCTCGTAGAACGAGTCGGGGGTGACGTTCAGTATGCCCATCACTTGCGGCTCGGAGAGGTCAAGCAGCCTGCCGTTGATGTTGATGGTGTAGGGGAGCGGCTTCAGCATAGTGCGGTCGTAACGGCGCGAAGTTAGTGCAAATGAACGGAAAACGGGAATGCGCGGGGTTCTTTTTGGCGGTGCATGCCGCGCGTCCCGTGCGTCCGTTGGAAAAAGACTTGGTGTGTTTTCGCGAAAGACTTTCAGTGTTTTCGCGAAAGACTTTCATTCCGCAGGCAGATCACAGGCGAAGTGCTAAAAAGAGCGTTTTCAAAGCTTTGAGGCTTTGGACCAGTAGATTTTTAGTAAATTGCAGGCGATTATGCGTGAAACTGGTTTAGACGAGCTTTACGGGCTGCTGCTTGAGCACCCGCTTGTCACGACAGACAGCCGCCGCTGCCCCGAGGGGGGCGTCTTCTTCGCCCTGAAGGGGGACACCTTCGACGGCAACGCCTTCGCCCTCAGTGCCTTGGAGAAAGGCTGCGCCTACGCTGTGGTGAGCGACGAGACGCTCGCCCGTGCCGACAGCCGCTGCCTGCTTGTCAGCGACACGCTGCTTGCTCTCCAGTCTCTCGCCCACCGTCACAGGGAGAGGCTTCGGGGCAAGACCGTCATACAGATAACGGGAACGAACGGCAAGACAACCACGAAGGAGCTCATCGCCGCCGTGCTCTCCACCACGAAGCCTGTGCAGTTCACCCAAGGCAACCTGAACAACCACATCGGCGTGCCGCTGACGCTGCTCACGCTGAAGGATGACCAGGGCTTCGCGGTCGTCGAGACGGGGGCGAACCACCCCGCGGAGATAGCGGCGTTGAGCCGTATCGTGGACCCCGACTACGGGCTGATAACCAACGTGGGCAGGGCGCACCTTGGCGGCTTCGGCTCGCTGGACGGGGTGATGAGGGCTAAAGGCGAGCTTTACGACTACATAAGAGAGCACGGGAAGCAGGGCATCTTCCTGAACGTCAGCGCGGAACATCTCGAGGACATGGCTCAGGGCATCCCCGCCGTGCGCTACGGGCTGACGGGAGCCGCCGGCGCAGAGGTGTGGGCAGAGGCAGTGGACTGCAGCCCGTTCCTCAGCTTCCGCTTCAGGACCGCCCAGACTGACTGGCAGGAGGTCAGCACGCGCCTGATAGGGGAGTACAACATACACAACCTGCTTGCCGCCGTTGCTGTGGGCATACGCTTCGCCGTCCCCGTGGAGAGTATATGCCAGGCTCTGGCCAATTATA
>JAJPZF010000257.1 GCA_021204545.1 Prevotellaceae bacterium | reverse complement strand
ACCCCTTTCATCAAAGAGGTATTACCCCTTTCATCAAAGAGGTATTACCCCTTTGGGCAAAGAGGTATTACCCCTTTGGCAGCAGAGGTATTACCCCTTTTTGGCAAAATGACGGTCAGAGGAAGCCTTGACGGCGCAAGGCCTTGAGGAAGCCCTCGCTCATCTGCTCGTTGTCCCGGCGGGTGTAGCGGATGTCGGTGAACACTTGCGCGAGCGTCTCCTTAGCGTTGAGCTGCACGAAGCGCCGGTTCTCTGGCAGAGCCTCCTTCGGGGCGTAGAGGCTGTCGATGAGCGAGGGGGTGTAGTCGCGGTAGGTCTCCCTGTGGACGAAGGCATTAAGGGGCAGGCGGTCGCTCACGGGTGGCTCCTCAGCGGGCCAGCCCACGGTGAGGGTGGCGAGTGGCATAACGAGGCGGGGCAGGCGGAGCGTCTCGATGATCTTCTCCGGCTGGTAGACGGTGGTGCCGAGGTAGCAGAGGCCCAGCCCCGCCTCCTCGGCGAGGCAGCAGAAGGTCTGCGTGAACAGGAGGGCGTCGATTGCCGCATTGATGAAGCTCAAGAAGTTGTCGTAGCCGGGCACTGCCTTGCGCTCCTCGCACCATCTGCTGGTGCGGTTGTAGTCGGCACAAATGGTGAGGACAACTGGCGCGCCTGTGACCATCGGCTGGCAGAAGTGAAGGGGGGAGAGGGCTTGCCTCATCGCCTTGTCTCTCGTGATTATAACGCTGTAGAGCTGAAGGTTGCCCATCGTCTGCGTGTGGCTTGCCGCCTCCAGGAGGCTGTTAAGCAGCTCGTCTGTCACCTCACGGTCGCTGTAACGGCGAACGCTCCGTCGCCTCAGGGATTGCTCAAGTAGGGTCATGCTGTTGTCATTTAGTGTGGGCGACAAAAGTAAGGCAATACTTTGAGCCAACAAACTAAACGCGTACATTTGTGCGATAACTGAACGGGCTATGGAAGACAGGACCTACACGTACGAAGAGATATACCGCGGTGTGCTCGACTACTTCAAGGGCGACGAGGCGGCTGCGAGCGACTGGATAGTGAGGTACATAGACGCAGGCAGACCAGGCGTGATAGAGGTGCGACCGACGGAACTGGAGTGCGACGTGGTGCGCTTCCAGAACAAGAAGGACAAGTGGGTGGCATTCGTGGGGCTGAAGAACGACCGACCGTACGAGATATTCACGGGTCTGATGGACGACGAGGAGGGGATAGTGCTGCCGAAGAGCGTGACGCACGGCAAGATAATCAAGGCGAAGAACCCTGACGGCTCTAACCGCTACGACTTCCAGTTCGAGAACAAGCGGGGCTACAAGATAACCGTCGAAGGGCTGTCGGGCAAGTTCAACAAGGAGTACTGGAACTACGCCAAGCTCATCAGCGGCATCCTTCGCTACCACATGCCCCTTCAGAACGTGCTTCACCTCGTCAACTCCCTCTCGCTCGACGACGAGAACATCAACACCTGGAAGGTGGGGGTGGTGAGAGCCCTGAAGAAGTATCTCTACGACAACGGCACCGTCTTCACCGATGAGCCCTACGAGGACGAGGATAATAGTTGACCGCCTTAAGGTCTTCGCCCGCCACGGAGTGCTGCCTCAGGAGGAGGCTGTAGGGAGCTACTTCTACGTCACAGTTGAGGCTGAGGTCTCCGACTGCGAAGCCTCCCTCACCGACAGCCTGAGCGACACACTGAGCTACGCAGACATCGCACGTACCATCACCGAGGAAATGGCAACACGCAGCCAACTGCTCGAGCACGTCGCAGGCAGAATAGCGCAACGCCTCCTCGCAGAGCATCCCTCCGTCCTCTCCCTCCTCGTCAAGGTGATAAAGGAGAACCCTCCCCTCGGCGTGCAGTGCCAAGGCGCAGGCGTGGAGCTTACATTCGTGCGCTGAAGGCAAGCCGAAGTGTTCTATAAAGACAAGCCGGCAGACGTGCTGACAGAGGAGGACGGCGGCTACACATTCCGCTATCTTCCCCGCTACCTCTCACTGCCCGAGGCAGAGCCTGTGAGCCTCACGCTGCCTTTGAGAGCCAAAAGCTACGAGAGCAGAACGCTCTTCCCCTTCTTCGACGGACTGATCCCCGAGGGATGGCTGCTCAATGTCGCCCTAAGAAACACAGATATATGCGTATTGGACCGCATGTCCCTGCTCCTGCTCTGCTGCAAAGACTGCATAGGGGCGGTGAGCGTAGTGCCAATGCCAGAGGCAAGGGAGGCGGAAAATGCGTGGGTGCCTGCTTTGCTACCAGCCCTTGGCTGGCGAGGAGGGCGACTTCCACGCCGCTTGCTCCAAATCGTTCTTTGGCACGCCCGTGCCACCGTCCATGGACTATCGCGCCGAACAACTTGACGAATTAGCCCTGCAAATCATCGAAGACCAGACATCGCTCACCGGTGTCCAGCCAAAGCTTTCACTAAACATCCAGAAACACAAGTTAGGGCAGCGGCTTACTATCGTAGGGATGTGGGGCGGCTTCATCTGCAAACCGCAAACGGCAAGCCACAAACAGCTGCCCGAGGTGGAGGACCTGACAATGCATCTCGCCGAAATGGCTAACATAAAAGTTGTGCCTCACACTCTGATGCGCATGGCAGACGGTGAACTTTGCTACCTGACACGGCGCATAGACCGCACAGCCGACGGCCGGAAAGTGGCGATGGAGGACTTGTGCCAGCTCACAGAAAGGCAAACCGAATATAAGTATCGCAGCAGTTACGAGCGGGCAGCAAAGGCGATCGCGCAGTACAGCAGCGTGCCTAAGCTGGATGTCGTTGACTTCTTCGAGGTTGTCTTCTTCTCGTGGCTAACGGGGGACAACGACATGCACCTTAAGAACTTCTCCCTCTACGCTCCCGACGGGCTTCAACGTCTCACCCCGGCTTACGACCTCCTGAACGCGGCAATCGTAAACCCGAAGGACGAGGAGGAGCTGGCGCTAACGTTAAACGGGCGAAAGAGGAGGATAGAGATGACCGACTTCCTGGCGGCAGCCCACACTATGGATATCCCGGAGATTGTGCCGAAACGCTTGCTCCGCAAATACAAGAAGCTGCTCCCGAGGTTTGAGACAATGATCGGCACCTCATTCCTGAGCTTGCCGCTCAAGCAAGCCTACATTGCCCTGCTCGCCGGGAGGCTTGCCAAGCTCCAGCCCCAAGCATAGCCGCGCACGGCGGCCTGCGAGACCCCGGGCAAAACACTCCAAGTGTCTCGGGAAATTATAGTAAGTGTTCCGCCCCTGACACTGCGCGTCTTTCGGCGAGACACTGCGCGTCTTCCGCCCGAAGCCAGCAAGCGCATTGCACACTTGCCGCCAAACCTAAGTAAGTTTTCGTTGGGATAAACAGATTATTATCGGTATCTTTGCACCCAAATCCGGCAAGAGCCGGACCACGTATAACATAATAAGTATCGTCATGAATAACATAGGTATTGGACTGGAGCTGCTTGTTGTGGGCATGTGCACCGTATTCGTGATCCTCATCATAGTGATATGGGGAGGCAAGCTGCTCATTAACATCGTGAACAAGATAGCGCCCGAGGAGGCCGTTGCCCCGAAGAAGGCGCAGAAAGCCGCTCCCCTTGCCGCCATCGACACGACGACGATGGCAGTGATAGAGCAGGCTGTAAGCAAGATAACCGCAGGGAAGGGACGCGTCGCCGCGGTTAAGAAAGTGTGAGAGAAGCGTCGCAGTGTAACTAAAGCTCAAGAAAAGGAGGACAAAGAATAATGAAAAGAAGAGAAGTGAAGTTCAGCCTCGTGTTCAGAGACATGTGGCAGAGTGCCGGCAAATACCAGCCGCGCGTCGACCAGCTCGTCAGGGTGGCTCCGGCAATTATAAGGATGGGGTGCTTCGACCGTGTGGAGACTAACGGCGGAGGGTTCGAGCAAGTGAACCTCCTCTACGGGGAGAACCCAAACAAGAGCGTGAGAGAGTGGACAAAGCCTTTCCGCGAGGCGGGCATACAGACGCACATGCTTGACCGCGCCCTTAACGGCCTGCGCATGAGCCCCTGCCCCAAAGACCTCAGGAAGCTCTTCTACAAAGTGAAGAAAGCTCAGGGAACGGACATCACACGCATATTCTGCGGGCTGAACGACCCACGGAACGTGATACCTTCTATCAAGTACGCCAAGGACGCCAATATGATAGCGCAGGCGGCTCTCTGCATAACTTATTCGCCAATTCACACGGTCGACTACTACGTCGGGCTTGCGAAAAAGTTCATCGACGCAGGAGCCGACGAGATTTGCCTGAAAGACATGGCGGGCATCGGGCGGCCCGTGTCGCTCGGCAAGATAGTGAAGGGCATCAAGGACTACAAGAAAGACATCATCGTCGAGTATCACTCGCACGCAGGTCCGGGCTTCAACGTGGCTTCCATACTGGAAGTGGCGGAGGCGGGCTGCGACTACGTCGACGTGGGCATTGCGCCCCTGTCGTGGGGAACAGGTCACGCCGACGTGATAACAGTGCAGGAAATGCTCAAGGACGCAGGCTTCAGCGTAAAGGAGATCAATATGGAGGCCTACATGGACGTGCGCTCGCAGATACAGGAGATGTGCGACGACTTCCTCGGCT
>JAJPZF010000097.1 GCA_021204545.1 Prevotellaceae bacterium | reverse complement strand
GGGCTGCTCATCTTCAGCGGCAAGGGCAACATCGACGCTAACCTCTTCATCTTCTACCTCGTCATCCTCTACACTCTGCTCCAGCCCCTAAAGGACCTCTCCAAGGCCACCTACGCCGTGCAGAAGGGCATGGCTTCGCTTGAGCGCATCAGCATGATACTGGACGCGGAGAACAACATCAGGGAGGCGGAGCGCCCCTTGACGGTTGAGACGCTTAGGGAGAGCATCGTGTTCAGCCACGTGTCTTTCTCTTATAACGCCTCCGCAGAGGTGCTGCGAGACATCTGCCTCGAGATACCGAAGGGCAAGACCGTCGCCCTCGTGGGGCAGTCGGGGGCGGGCAAGAGCACGCTCGTAGACCTGCTGCCCCGCTTCCACGACGTCACGGCAGGCAGCATCCTTATAGACGGACAGGACATACGCTCGCTCAGCATCAAGAGCCTCCGCGGGCTTATAGGCACGGTGCAGCAGGAGTCGGTGCTCTTCAACGACACCATACGGGCGAACATAGCCTTCGGCATGCCCGACGCGACCGAGGAGCAGATAATAGAGGCGGCGAAGACTGCCAACGCCCACGACTTCATCATGCAGACGGAGCATGGCTACGACACCATTGTGGGCGACCGCGGGGGCAAGCTATCGGGCGGGCAGAGGCAGCGCATCTCCATAGCGAGGGCAGTCTTGAAGAACCCGCCCATCCTCATCCTCGACGAGGCTACCTCAGCCCTCGACACCGAGAGCGAGCGCCTTGTGCAGGAGGCTCTCGCCCGCCTCATGTCCTCGCGCACCACGATAGCCATCGCTCACCGCCTCAGCACCATACGTGACGCCGAGGAGATATGCGTGATGCACGAGGGAAGGATAGTGGAGCGTGGCACGCACGACGAGCTGATAGCCCTCCAAGGTTACTACAAGCGGCTCTATGACCTTCAGCAGCTCTGACCGTTGGCTCGTGCGGGCCTTGATGGTTCTGCTTGCCGTCTTCGCCTTGGGGAAGGCGGGCTTTACCTTATACAATAGTGACATCGAGGCTATCGGCCTTTGGCGGCTCATCCTTGTGTGGGCTAACGGGCTGCCACTCGACGTGCGCACCTCTGCCTTGCTGCTCCTCGTTCCCGCCCTCTGCTCCTTGCAACGGCGGCTGAGCCTTCGCCTCCTGCTTATACCATATTATATAGTGGTGGGCGTTGCCCTCGGCGTAACCATCGTGGCGGACACGGTGATGTACGAGTTCTGGCGCTTTAAGCTCTCCGCCGTCATCCTCAGTTATGCCGCCTCGCCCGAAGGGGCTACCAACAGCGTGCCTGTCTCCTTCATCGTGTGGCGGCTGCTCGCTGTGGCGCTCCTTGCCTTGCTTATTGCCGCCGCCCTCTTCCTCGTTACCCCGAAGAGAACGGAGGGCAAGGCGTGGCGGGGGCTTGTAGTCACCATCGTCATAGCAGTCCTCCCTATCGGCGTAGGCTCTTGCTACCAACGGGGGCAGACCCTCTTCCAAGACCACGCGGCCACGAACCCCACCTATGCCTTCTTCTCTTCCTTCCTTCTCGAGAGAAGCTTCCACTATATGCCCGACACAGAGTGCGCCTCCATCGTCGATGAGCTTTATCCCCCTACCGACGACCTTGCCGACACACTGCTGCTCACCGCAGCCCCCGACATCCTCCTCGTGCAGGTGGAGAGCTTCAGCGGCAAGTTCGTCAAGGAGCTTGGGGGCTTGCCCGACGTTGCCCCTAACCTTAGCCGCCTCATACCCGAGGGCATCTTCTTCGACGAGTACTACAGCAACTCCTTCCGCACCGACAGAGGCACCGTGAGCCTGCAGAGTGGCACGCTCAGCCACCCCACGCTCAGCCTTATGCGCGAGAGACAGTACCACGCCTCGCTGCCCTCGCTTGCCCGCAGTTTCTCGCAGGGAGGATACGAGACCGTCTATCTTTACGGCGGACCGATGACGAACATGGGCAAGCGGGCTTACCTTGAGGATATGGGCTTCGACGAGCTTATCGATGACAGCGCCTTCCCCGACTCTTGCCTACGTTGCAGCTGGGGAGTGCACGACGAGGTGGCAGCTAAGTGGCTCACAGATTGGCTCGCAAGGCAAGACACGCCTCACCCTCTGTTCCTCACTTGGCAGACCATCTCCAGCCACGAGCCTTGGCAGGTGCCTTACAGCCGCCTCGGCGACCCGGTGCTTAACGCCTTCGCCTACACCGACCAGTGCATCGGCTCGCTGGTGGACAGCCTGAGAGCCACGCCCCTGTGGGACAACCTGCTCATCGTCATTATCCCCGACCATGGCTATCTCTACCAGCAGACGTACGAGGACCCCGACTTCTTCCACAGCCCGATGCTCTGGCTCGGAGGAGCGGTAAGGCAGCCCCGTCGCGTCCACACCCTTATGAACCAAAGCGACATTGCCGCCACCTTGCTCGCACAGCTCCGTCTGCCGCACGACGACTACCCCTACAGCCGCAACGTCTTCAGCAAGCGTTACACCAACCCTGCGGTCTACTGCTGCTTCCCCGCAGGCATAATGCTCAAGGACACGACGGGGACGAGCGTCTTCGACATCACCGCCCTTAAGCCCATCACCGAAGCTCCCTCCCACTGCGACGAGCGTGTGCGCAAGGCTAAGGCGGTATTGCAGCAGTCATATAACCTCCCCCAATAATGCTTCGACGCTTCACCTTCCTCCTCTCCCTCCTCATCTTCTTCCTCCTTGTCTTCGCCCTTGGCAAGGTGGGCTTCCTCTGCTACAATCAAGCCGTCGAGCCCTTCCTTGCCTTAGACCTTTGGCAAGTGCTGTGGCACGGGCTGCCGATGGACCTCAGCACAGCCTCCTACCTCGTCGCCCTG
The DNA here is from genome assembly GCA_021204545.1 of Prevotellaceae bacterium. Taxonomy (GTDB): domain Bacteria; phylum Bacteroidota; class Bacteroidia; order Bacteroidales; family Bacteroidaceae; genus Physcousia. The sequence continues at coordinate 1,783 of JAJPZF010000097.1, read as the reverse complement.
CCTTGGCTCTTCTGCCTGCTCACCGTCTTCTGGCACAAGCTGCCCGTGCGCCGTTGCCTCACTCCCTATTACATTATAATATGCACCCTCGTGTCGCTTATTATCGTGGGCGACACGGTGATGTACGGGTTCTGGCACGTGAAGCTCGACAGCACCATCCTGCCTTACCTGCGCAGTGCCGAAGGGGCTACCAACAGCGTAAGCCTCGGCTTCTTGGCTGTGCGCCTGCTCGCTGTGGCAGTGCTCTCCGCCTTGCTCTCGTGGATAGCAATACGCCTCACCCCTCGCAGGCTCGACCCCTCACGCCGCCCCTTGGTGGACTGCCTTCTCATCCTCCTGCTTGGCGGCTGCGTCTTCGTCTCTATGCGAGGAGGCTTGCGGCAAAGCACGATGAACGTGGGCGAGGCGTACTACAGCCAGCGGCTCTACCTCAACCACGCCGCCGTCAACCCTGCCTTCAGCCTCGTCTCCTCCATAAGCAAGCAGAAGGACTTCGCGCGGCAGTTCCAAATGCTCCCCGAAGAGCAGAGGGCGCAGGCGTTCAACGGGCTGTACGAGGTCGAGGACGAGGTGCTAACGGACACACTGCTTAATACACGCCGCCCCGACATCCTCGTCATACTCATGGAGAGCTTCGGGGCGTCGTTCGTGGAGGAGCTTGGGGGAGCGAAGGGTGTCGCCCCTAACCTCTCAAGGCTCATCCCCGAGGGAGTGTTCTTCAGCCAGTACTACAGCAACTCCTTCCGCACCGACCGGGGCATAGTCTCAGCCCTCAGCGGGTGGGTGAGCTATCCCACGCTCAGCCTTATGCGCATACCAGGGGCGACCAACCGCCTGCCCTCCGTCGCCCTCAGCCTCACCGAGGCGGGCTACCAGTGCGACTACCTCTACGGCGGAGACATCAAGATAATGGGCAAGCAGGGCTACCTCGTGTCCTCAGGCTACACGAGCCTCACCAGCATCACGGACTTCCCCCTCAGCCAAGCCAACGAGAGCAAGTGGGGAGTGAACGACAGCATCACCGCCCGCCGCCTCCTTGAGATGATAAGGCAACGCCCCTACGGCCCCAGCCACAAGCCTTGGCACACCGTCTACCAGACGCTCTCCAGCCACGAGCCTTGGCAGGTGCCTTACCAACGGCTCAGCGACCCCGTGCTCAACGCCTTCGCCTTCACCGACCACTGCCTCGGCGCGCTCGTAGACAGCCTCAAGGAGCTGCCCCAGTGGCAGGACATGCTCGTCATCCTCTTGCCCGACCATAACGCCTCCTGTGCGGGCAGCTACCAAGACCCCGAGTTCTTCCGCTGCCCGATGCTCTGGATAGGAGGCGCTGTGAGGGAGCCGAGGCAGATAGACCGGCTCTGCAACCAGAGCGACCTGGCCGCCACACTGCTCTCGCAGCTTGGGCTAAGGCACGACGGCTTCCCCTGGAGCCGCAACGTCCTCTCCACAGCCTACCGCCAGCCCTTCGTCTACTGCACCTACCCCAGCGGCGTGATGCTAAAGGACAGCCTTGGGGCGACAGTCCTTGACCTTAACAGCCTACAGCCCGTCTTCAACGAGGGCAGTCCGGCAGACCAGCGCCTGCGGCAAGCGAAGGCAATCCTCCAGACCTCTTACCAGCAGCTTCATCCGTAGCCTTAGGAGGCCGTCGCGGTAACCCCTAAGGGATCGTCGTGTTAACTCCTAAAGGTTCGCGGTGGACTCAGTGTGGTCACTTTGGTGCTTTCGGTGAAGACACTTTGGTGCCTTCGGTGAAGACACTTTGGTGCCTTCGGTGAAG
>JAJPZF010000110.1 GCA_021204545.1 Prevotellaceae bacterium | reverse complement strand
GCGCCTTAACAGCGGGGCGCAGGGGACGTACACCCTCGGCCAGGAGGACTACGTGACGCTGCCCTTCACCTTGGCAGAGCCTGTCGTCTTCAACATAGGCGACTGGGCCGACCTCTCGTCTCTGGACGAGAGCCTCGGCGGGCATTTCCGCGACAAGTACGTCGTGACGGAGCAGCCCGAGCCCTCGTGGAGCAACACCACTGGCGGCCACGAGTACAAGCTCCGCCTCGACGCTTACTATATGGCGTGGAGGCACAAGATATTCAAGTACCTGCCAGAGGACGGCGCGGCGGAGGCGTCGTGGAGCCTGACGGCGACGCTGGACGCGCATCTGGGCGTGTTCCTCGGAAACCTGAGGGCGCTGGGCTACACGTACGGCCAGGGGGCGGACGGCGCGGAGGGCGAGCAGTACACCTACTCGATAGACGGCACGGTGGAGGAGGAGGCGCGGCTCGTCGAGTACGAGAACACGAGCCTCGTGGACGCTCTGACCGCAATGGCCCAGACGTGGGACTGCGACTGGTGGGTGGCGGAGAAAGTCATATACTTCGGACGCTGCGAGCAGGGCAACACGGTCAATATCGAGATAGGGCGGCAGGCGCAGTCGATGGACAGGAGCGAGAGCTCGGGGACGTACTGCAACCGCCTCTACGCCTTCGGCTCTGACCGCAACGTGCCGCTGACGTACCGCCGCAGCCTCCTCTTCGAGGTCACGGCGAGGGACGGCACGAGGATACAGGACGAGGCAAGGCGGCTGCAAAGCTCGTACTTCGGGGAGGAGTATAAAGACGGCATGAAAACCGTCAAGTCGAGCGCGAGCAGCTCCAAAGCGTTCGACCTCACCGCTCGCCAGACACATCAGTTAGTAAATGCTGTGAATACCTCTGTCGAAGGACAGTCTCAATACACATTTTCCTCAATCGAGAACGTCTTTGACATGACGCGCTCAATCGAGAACACGTTGAGGTCATCTTTCTCTATTTCGCAGGACTCCCGCTTGGAATGGGAAGACGGCTACGGCGAGGGCGAGGAGATGCCCGTGGAGGACGACGACGGCAACGAGACGGGCGAGTACCAGACCTTCTACAGGGTCAAGCTCGCCTTCACCGACTACGACGGCAACGCCGCCGACGCTTTCACCTTCTCGAAGGATTACCGCATATCTGGCACTGACCTCGGGGTCGTCTTCAAGTCGGGGCTGATGAACGGCATGGACTTCCTCGTGAACTTCAACCCCGAGGGGCTTGCCGAGGACAAGGACGACGCTCAGCAGTTCGAGATAATAGCCTCCGACGACTACGGGCGCACCCTGCCCGACAACCTCATATACCCGCAGAAGGGCGACCGCCTCGTCCTCTACGGCTGGGACTGCACGAGCCTCAAGGCGACGGAGGGGCTTGTGGCGAACGCCGAGCAGGAGCTGTACGACTACGCCGTCGAGTATATACAGAAGCTCATGTACGACGACGGAACGTACACGGTCAAGCTCTACCCCGCGTGGGTCAACGCCGACCCCGCCGCCCGCACCCTGAGCGTCGGGCAGAGCGTCAACCTGATTAACAGGGCGCTCTTCCCCGACGGCCGTCTCTCCCGCGTCATAGGCTACCAGCTGCAGCTCGACATCCCCCTCGACACGCCCACCTACACCATCGGCGAGAGCACGCAGTACAGCCGCCTCGGGGAGCTGGAGGGCAAGCTGGACGGCATAACGTACCGAGGCACGGCGTACTACTCGGCGGGAACGGCGGGCGACGGCACAAGCGTCTACCTCATCAAGACGAACGACAGCACAGCCGCCAGTGACTCGAACGCCTACTCCGCCCTCAGGGCGCAAAGCGTGTTCCTCCGCAAGGACAGGACGGACACGATGCCCTACCCCCTCACTCTGGGGGACACGCTCTCGGTGACGGGCGACACGGACATGGCGGGCAAGCTCACCGTGGCAGACCTTGCCACATTCTCGAAGGTATACGCCCAGCAGATGGGCGACGGCTCGTTCCTCGACGGCTTCTTCGGCTACGGATGGCAGCTCTTCCAGGACACGGAGGGCGACTGGAACCTCACGCTCGACCGCCTGACGGTGCGCAAGGCGATGAACGTCTACGAGCTGGTGATACAGAAGATACGCTCGGTGGGCGGGCAGCTCGTCGTCTCGGCGGCGAACGGGGAGATTGCGGACGTGATGACGACGCAGGACGGCGGGCAGTACGTGCTGGCGTTCAAGGACGTTTGCGAGTTCTCGGAGGGCGACCTCATCCGCTGCCAGAAGTTCACAGGAACGTCGACCAAGTACTACTGGGTGGAGGTATCGAAGGTGGAGAGCGGGGCGGTGTACGTGGACGTGTCGGAGTTCGGCGGCGTCGAGCCCGAGGTGGGCGACGAGGTGGTGCTTATGGGCAACACGACGAACACGCTCCGCCAGAACTTCATCTCGATAAGCGCGACGGAGGACGGCAAGCCCCGCATAGAGGTGCACAACGGGGTAAGCACGAAGAACTTCAGCACGGACGCGGACGGGGAGTACCCGACGCTGAGGGCTATGTTCGGCAACCTCGACGGCATAACGGACAGCTACTTCCCCTCGGACAACCAGCCTCAGGGCGACGGCCTCTACGCCGACAACGCCTTCCTCAGGGGGCGTTTCGTGCTGAAGTCGACGGGCAACGACATCGAGACGCAGCTCTCGGTGACGGAGGAGGGCCTGAGGCTGAGCGTGACGGAGGCGGTCGCCATCCTCGGCAACGCCGTGAGCAAGACGAGCTACCTCGCCAACGGATACTTCGGCGACGGGCTGGAACACTGGACTTGGAACAACTGGGGCTCGCAAGTGCCTTACCTGACCGAGGGGCTGCCCCTCGTGCTGAACAAGAGGCAGTCATATCTGGGCTTCCTCTTCGAGGGGGAGAGCCACGGGCAGCAACACCTCCCCTACCTCACGATAGACGGCACGAGGACGGTGCTGTACATGCGGGGCGACTGCCAAATATGCCAGAAGAACAAGGACTTTGAGACCCTGCCCGACACGTTCGACACGGACGCTGACGGGCTGCCCATAGCCCGCCTCATGCGCCTCACGCTCTACGCCAAGAGCCTCGGCGGCACGGTGGAGGCAGGGGCATCGCTCGGCATCGGGGCATCGTTCTCTGCCACAGACGCAGCAGGCTTTGACTACCTCGGGGGCAGCGGCACGTTCGCCCTCACCGCCGACGGGGACATCACGGAGGACGCTTACACCCGCATATCGGGGACGGCGCGCTGGGACGGCACGGGGGACTTCAGCCTGCATGTGGGCGGTCACGACTACTACGTCTACGGCCTGACGCTGGAGGACGTGACGGACGACACTGGGGAGGCGATGAAGGCGGTGTACTCCGAGCTCAGCGTGCAGGCGGGCAGCATCAGCAGCCTGACCAGCAGCTACACGACGCTCAGCGGCTCGCTGGAGGACGCTCAGGCGGAGCTGGAGAAGATGGACAACGCCCTCACGAGCCTCACGGAGAGCCTCACGGCGGACATCAACACCGCCATCGGCGAGTACATACAGACGACGGCGTTCTCGGAAAGCGTCGCCAATCTGTCCGCGATAACCGAGATAACGCGGTCGGTGGACGCAATCACCAACCTCGTCTCGGAGCTGGAGAAGTACGCCGACGAGGACACGGGGGCTTACAGCTTCTCGAGGTGGGTGTCGAGCGCGGACTTCACCACCCTCATACAGGGATGGGTGACGGACGGCCACGCTGAGGCCTCGGGGCTCGTGACGGCATCGAGCTTCGCCTCCCTCTACAGCACCGCCGCCACGGAGGCGGGGATGACGAAGGAGGCTCTGGCGGCGACGTTCGTCACGAAGTACGACGGCGACGACGGGCAGACGTACCTCGAGAGCGGGGTGCTCTTGCAGGCGGACCAGATACTGCTCGACGGGTACACGGTGATAAATGACTTCTTCCGCGTGGACGACGACGGGGTGATACACGCCGACAAGGGCGGCTACATAGGGTGCTTCGCCATCGACACGGAGAACTCAAACAGGCCGACAGCAAGCAGTAGCTATTATACGATGTCCCTACACTCCCAGATGATACAGTTCACGTCGAAAGAGGGGGTCACGGCATACTTCGGCAGCAACACAGCGAATTACTTCGCCACGAGCTTCACCAACCCTCTCAGCATCACGATAGCGGACAGCTACAGCGGTCAGTTCCACAGCAATATCGGGATGTATCTCAACGTCACGGGGGCTGTTGACACGTACAATAACAAGACTTACATACAAGGCGGCAACCACGCCCTCCTGATTGAGAAAGGGGACATCTGCGGCTTCCGCCTCAAGGGAAGGTGCATAACGGCGGACGAAACGCTGGACCCGCTGGACAGCGTCGTCATGGTCGCAGGCTCAGGCACTGTCAAAGTCACCCTGCCAAGCTCCCCCGAGAGCGGGCAGGTGTACATCATCGTCAACCTGAACGACTGCACCACCAACGTGTACTCTGGTGGCAGCGCGGGGATAAACTATACCAGCGGCAAGACCAACACCTCGGGAGGCTATGCCATGCTGACCACAGGCATGCTCATACTCATCTACTCGGAGAACCCCGGGGAAAAGGTATGGGTGGCAAGGGAATTAAGTAACGCGACAATAGGGAGCTAATATGACACGACTGAACTTCAGGGAATTCGAGCTGCCGCTGGACGTGGCGGGCAGG
>JAJPZF010000155.1 GCA_021204545.1 Prevotellaceae bacterium | reverse complement strand
GAGACGGACATCAGCGAGGAGGGCTGCCTCTCCCTGCCCGGCATTCACGAGCGGGTGAGGCGACCGACACGCATCCGTGTGCGCTATCAGGACGAGCAGTTCCAGCAGCACGACGAGTGGGTGGAGGGCTACCTTGCAAGGGTGATGCAGCACGAGTTCGACCACCTTGAGGGGCACGTCTTCACCGACCACGTCAAGGGCTTGCGCCGCCAGTTGGTGAGAGGCAAGCTCGCCGACCTGACTAAGGGCAACTTCAGCTGCTCCTACAAGGTGAAGTGGAAGAAGTAGGAGAGCCTCCACGCCGTGAAGCACATCGCCCCCCTCGCCGCAGCCCTGTGCCTGCTGCTTCCCCTTGGCAACCCCGAGGAAGCGAGGGCGCAGATCAACACCGACCACGTGATGATTATGGGGCGCAACGCCCTATACTACGAGGACTACGTGCTTAGCATCCAGCGCTTCAACATGGTGATAAGCGCAAAGCCCTTCCTCTCCGAGCCTTACTTCTACCGGGGACTGGCCAAGTTCTACCTTGAGGACTACTCGGGGGCGGACGCTGACTGCACCAGCGCCATCGAGCGTAACCCCTACACCGAGAACAACTACGTGCTCAGGGGGCTGTGCCGTGTGAACCTCGGACGCTTCGAGAAGGCGGAGGAGGACTACCACCGAGCCACAGAGATTAACCCGATGAACAGCACGTGCTGGTACAACATGGTGCTTTGCCAGCTGGAGCTTAAGGAGTACGAGAGGGCGGACGCTACGCTCGACACCGTGATAAAGCAGTGGCCTAAAGACCCCACGAACTACACCCTCAAGGCGCAGGTAGCCTTCGCCGACAGCGACACGGTGAGGGCGGTGGCGTGGATAGACAAAGCCCTCGAGGCGGACGCCTACAACGGGCAGGGCTGGGCGCTTAGGGCTATGGTGAGCCTGAGCCGTGGGGAGTATAAGCAGGGCGAGGAGGAGCTGGACAAAGCCATAGTGCAGCTGCCCCGCAGCGCCAACCTCTTCATCAACCGAGCCTTGGCAAGATACAACCAGAACAACCTGCGGGGGGCGATGTCCGACTACGACACCGCGCTTGAGATAGAGCCGGGCAACTATCTCGGCCACTTCAACCGTGGGCTGCTCAGGGCGCAGCTGGCTGACGACAACAACGCCATCGAGGACTTCAACTTCGTGCTTGAGCAAGAGCCTGACAATATGATTGCCCTCTACAACCGCGCCCTGCTGCTCGACAACACGGGCGACTACCACGGGGCGATTAGGGACATCAGTCAGGTCATCAACGAGTACCCCGACTTCTGGGCGGGCTATGAGGCGAGGGCTGCCATCAGGAGGAAGATAGGCGACGTGTACGGGGCGGAGAGGGATGAGTTCAAGGTGCTTAAGGCGGAGACGGACAAGAGGGCGGGCGTCTACAAGCCCTCGGCCTCGAAGACACGCAAGAAGAGCGAGCGAGACCCGAGCCAGTACGACAAGCTCGTGGTGGACGACAGACAGGAGGCTGCCGGGAACGAGTACACCAGCGACTACCGAGGCAAGGTGCAGAACAAGGCGGTGGAGCTGCGCCCAGAGCCGATGTACGTCCTCACCTACTATAAGAAGGACAGCGAGCTGGGCAACTTCATCACCTTCAGCAAGCTCGTGGAGGAGCTGAACCAAAGCAAGTCGCTCCCCTACCGCCTCTACCTGAGCTCAGAGGAGGCTACAGCCTCGGAGGAGCGCATCGACGCTCACTTCGCCGACATAAGCACCGTCACCGCCACGCTTGAGAAGCACCATGGGCAGGTGTCGTCGTACATGCGTCGTGCGCTCGACTACTACCACGTCCGTGACTTCAGCGCAGCCCTTGCTGACCTCGACTCGGTGACAGCCCTCAACAAGACGTATGCCCTCGCCTACTTCCTCCGCTCGCAGGTGCGCTACGCTCAGCTTCAGGTGGAGCACCCGACGCCCGCCATCGACCCGTCGGCTGAGGCTAAGATAGGCTACGCACAGGTAAGGGCGGACCTGGAGAGGACGCTTGAGCTTGCCCCCGATATGGAGTATGCCCAGTATAACCTCGGCAACCTCTTCGTGCTGCTCGGCGACTATCGTCAGGCCATAGACAAATATACCGAGGCTCTCGCGACGGAGGAGAAGTTCCCCAACGCCTACTACAACCGAGGCGTGGCGTGGCTTCTCTCTGGCAACCGCGAGGAGGGGCTCAAAGACCTCTCGCAGGCAGGCGAGTATGGCCTCTACTCCGCATACAACCTCATCAAGCGGTACTCCGGCGACAAGAAGTAGCCCCACGTGCCGCAAAGCCTTCGACGAAGGGACCAGAAACCCTCCGACGGACCGATTCCAAACCCTCCGACGGACCGATTCCAAACCCTCCGACGGATCAGTTCCAAACCCTCCGATGAAGGAACAACGTCGCCTACGCCTACAAATAACGGCCCCTCGGGCAGATTTCCACCAAGATGTAAGCTGCGCCTGACAGTTTTTGCATAACTTCGCGCCCGAAGACCTAAGCAAACCTGAAGAGAAGACTATGATTAAGATAACATTCCCCGACGGCTCGGCGAGAGAGTACGAGGCAGGCGTGACGGGGCTGGAGATAGCCCAAAGCATATCGAGGCGGCTGACCGAGGACGCGCTTGCCTGCACCGTGGACGGAGAGACGACGGAGCTGAACCGCCCCATCGACAAGGATGCGAAGGTGGTGCTGCTCAGGTGGGACGACGACGAGGGCAAGCACGCCTTCTGGCACACCAGCGCGCACCTGATGGCGGAGGCACTGCAGGAGCTTTACCCTGGCATACAGTTCGGCATAGGGCCGGCGATAGAGAACGGCTTCTACTACGACGTCATGCCGCCCGAGGGGACAGTGATACGCGAGGCGGACTTCCCCCGGATTGAGAAGAAGATGCAGGAGCTGGCGCAGAGGAAGGAGCAGCTCGTACGGAAGCAGATCTCGAAGGCAGACGCTCTCAAGTTCTTCGGCGAGCGGGGGCAGACGTACAAGTGCGAGCTGATACAGGACCTCGAGGACGGGCACATATCGACGTACACACAAGGGGCTTTCACCGACCTATGCCGTGGGCCGCACTTGCTAAGCACCGCCCCCATCAAGGCGTGCAAGGTGACGGCGGTGAGCGCGGCTTACTGGCGGGGCGACGAGAAGCGCCCGATGATGACCCGCCTATACGGCATAACCTTCCCCAAGCAGAAGCTGCTTCAGGAGTACCTCACCCTGCTGGAGGAGGCGAAGAAGCGCGACCACCGCAAGATAGGCAAGGAGATGGAGCTGTTCATGTTCAGCGAGCGTGTGGGCAAGGGCTTGCCGATATGGCTGCCGAAGGGCACTGCCCTGCGCCTCCGCCTCGAGGACTTCCTTAAGAAGATACAGAAGCGCTACGGCTACCAGCAGGTCATCACGCCCCACATAGGCGGGAAGAACCTCTACGTCACCAGCGGACACTACGCACACTACGGCAAGGACAGCTTCCAGCCCATACACACGCCCGAGGAGGGGGAGGAGTACATGCTCAAGCCGATGAACTGCCCCCACCACTGCGAGATATACGCCTCGAAGCCGCACAGCTACAAGGACCTGCCCTTCCGCTGCGCCGAGTTCGGCACGGTCTACCGCTACGAGCAGAGCGGAGAGCTGCACGGACTGACCCGCGTGCGCTCCTTCACGCAGGACGACGCTCACATCTTCTGCCGCCCCGACCAGGTGAAGGAGGAGTTCGAGCGAGTGATGGACATCATACAGATCATCTTCGGCGCTCTCGACTTCAACAGCTACGAGGCACAGATATCCCTCAGAGACCCCTCGGACAAGGAGAAGTACATCGGCGGCGACGAGGTGTGGCAACAGGCGGAGAACGCCATAATAGAGGCGTGCCGTGAGAAGGGAATGGCAACGACGACGAAGCTGGGGGAGGCCGCCTTCTACGGCCCGAAGCTCGACTTCATGGTTAAGGACGCGCTGGGAAGGAAGTGGCAGCTCGGCACTATTCAGGTGGACTACAACCTGCCCGAGCGCTTCCAGCTGGAGTACATTGGCGACGACAACATGAAGCACCGCCCCGTGATGATACACCGAGCTCCCTTCGGCTCTCTGGAGCGCTTCACCGCAGTGCTTATAGAACACACTGCCGGGCACTTCCCCCTCTGGCTCGCCCCCGACCAAGTGGCCATCCTGCCCGTGAGCGAGAAGTACAACGACTACGCCGAGGAGCTTGCCGCCTACTACGACCGCAACGAGGTGCGCTGCTACGTGGACAGCCGCAACGAGAAGATAGGGCGCAAGATAAGGGACAACGAGCTTAAGCGTGTGCCTTATATGCTCATCGTGGGGGAGAAGGAGGCGACCGACCGCACTGTGAGCTTCCGCCAACAAGGAGGCGGGGAGCAAGGCACGATGCCTTACGAGGACTTCGCTCAAAAAATAAAAGAGAGCGTTGCGACCCTTAGGGCAGCAACGCAATAATAAGCCGCGCTTTTGCTTGCTTATTGCTCTCGCTTGCACTAACTTGGCCTTCAGCGAATTTAGGCTGCACTCGGCAATCACAAGCTAAAAGCTGCGCTTTTGCTTGCTTATTGCTCTCGCTTGCACTAACTTTGCAACCGTTTCCATTAACTGAATGAAGAAAGACGACAAGAAGCAACAACAGTATCGCGTTAACGAACAGATCAGGGCGGCGGAGGTAAGGATAGTGGGCGAAGGCCCGGACAC
>JAJPZF010000198.1 GCA_021204545.1 Prevotellaceae bacterium | reverse complement strand
TCAGCATGTCGAGGGCGAACGCCTTCCGTGGGGGCGAGAAGGTGAGCCTCGACCTCAAGGGGAGCTACGAGTGGCAGACGGGGGCGCAGATGAAGGGTAACGGGCAGGTGATCAACTCTTACGAGTACGGCATTGGCCTTAACCTCCAGTTCCCGCGCCTCACTATGCTCACGCTCGGCAAGCCTCTTAACCGCAGGGCGAAGACCAGCACGACGTATAAGATAGAGGCGAACTGGCAGAACCGCTCGAACTACTATGGGCAGGTGACCGTCGGGGCACGCCTCGTCTACACCTACCAGCGCCGTGCTACCGTCAAGCACGAGATAGTGCCCTTCCGCCTCGACTACAACATACTGATGCACACGACCGCCCGCTTCGACTCCATCGTGGACAATAACCAAGCCCTCTACGTCTCACTGCGCAACCAGTTCGTGCCATCCGCACAGTACACTCTCACGATGACCAACAGTGCCACAGCGCGCAACCCACGCGCGTTCACGCTCGTGGTAAAGGAGGCGGGCAACATCACCAGCGGGGTGTACAAGCTCTTCGGACAAGACTGGAAGCAGGAGGGCAAGCACCTCTTCGGCGTGCCCTTCGCCCAGTTCCTAAAGGTGACGGCAGAGTATACTAACCAGTTCAAGATGGGAGCGACGAACACTTACCTCGTGGGACGTGTCTTCGGTGGCGTGGTACTGAGCTACGGCAACAGCACCGCCGCACCCTACAGCGACCTCTTCTCGGTGGGCGGGGCGAACAGCATACGTGCCTTCGGGGTGAGGAGCATAGGCCCTGGCAGCTACAACCCCAAGGGCTCTGCCTACAGCTACATCGACGAGCTGGGCGACCTTAAGCTGGAGGCTAACCTTGAGTACCGCTTCCCCCTCGTGGCGAGCCTCTACGGCGCTCTCTTTGTGGACGCAGGCAACGTGTGGCTTATGAAGCCCGACGGCAGCCGAGAGGGAGGGGCGTTCAACATACACACCTTCGGCAAGGAGCTGGCGCTTGGCACGGGCTTCGGCCTTCGCTACGACCTTGACTTCCTCGTCATCCGCTTCGACATAGGGGTGGGCATCCACTCGCCCTACGACACTGGCCGAAGCGGCTATTACAACATGACACGCTTCGGCAAGTCCCTTGGCTACCACCTTGCCGTAGGCTATCCGTTCTAACACAATATTCACTACCTTTGCCTCGCACTAACCTACTTAACCAACCATTATAACTATGAAACCTACACTATTCCTACTCGCGGCAGGCATGGGCAGCCGCTACGGCGGACTTAAGCAGCTTGACACCCTCGGACCCCAGGGGCAGAGCATCATGGACTACAGCATCTACGACGCCATCGGGGCAGGCTTCGGCAAGATCGTATGGGTCATCAGGCGTGACTTCGAGGAGCAGTTCCGTGCGCAGATACTCTCGAAGTACCAGGGACACATTCCCTGCGAGCTCTGCTTCCAGAGCCTCGACGCACTGCCTGAGGGCTTCAGCGTGCCTGAAGGGAGGCAGAAGCCTTGGGGTACGAACCACGCCGTGCTTATGGGCAAGGACGTGATAAGGGAACCCTTCGCCGTGCTTAACTGCGACGACTTCTACGACCGTGACGCTTTCCGTGTTATGGCCAAGTTCCTCTCCGGGCTGCCTGAGGGAAGCAAGGGACGGTACGCCATGGTGGGCTTCCGTGTGGACAACACCTTGAGCGAGAGCGGCACCGTGAGCCGTGGCATCTGCGAGAACGACGAGAAGACGCACCACCTTACCTCCGTCGTTGAGCGCACGAAGATAGAGCGTCACCAAGGGCAGGTGCAGTACCTAGACGACAACGGCGAGTGGGTAAGCATCCCCGACACCACGCCTGTCTCGATGAACTTCTGGGGCTTCACTCCCGACTACTTCGAGCACAGCGAGCAGTACTTCCGCCAGTTCCTGAGCGACCCCAAGAACATCAGCAACCTGAAGAGCGAGTTCTTCATCCCCCTGATGGTCGACCACCTGATAAAGACGGGGCAGGCCACCTGCGAGGTGCTTGACACCACAAGCAAGTGGTTCGGCGTGACCTACCCCGAAGACCGACCCGAGGTGGTAGCGAAGCTTGCGGAGCTGCACAAGCAGGGGCAGTATCCCGACAATATGTTCTAAGCCTTCCCTCTCTTCCGTACCGTCCGCGGTCGCTGTATAAGAGGGAGCGTGAAGTCTATATAACACCCTTCACCGAACCCCTTGCGAGGGGTTCGGGGCAACCCCTTGCGAGGGGTTCGATTGGACCCCTTGCGAGGGGTTCTTAGAAGGGTGTTACTGAGGGATCACGGAGAGGGTCAGCCTCGGAGCTTGAGCAGTACAACGTTCTCGACGTGCTGTGTGTGTGGGAACATGTCGACGGGCTGCACCTTATTAATAAGATAGTTCTGTGAGAGTAGGGCGAGGTCGCGTGCCTGTGTGGCGGGGTTGCAGCTTACGTAGACGATGCGCCGGGGGCGTGCAAGGAGGATGGTCCGCACAACGTCGGCGTGCATGCCGGCTCGTGGGGGGTCGGTGATGATGACCTCTGGCCTGCCGTGCTCGTCCAAGAAGCTCTGCCGGAGGATGTCCTTCATGTCGCCCGCGAAGAAGAGGGTGTTGTCTATCCCGTTGATGCGGCTGTTCTCGCGGGCGTCGTCTACAGCCTCCGGCACGTACTCTATGCCTATCACCAGTCGGGCCTCGCGGGCAATGAAGTTGGCTATTGTGCCTGTGCCTGTGTAGAGGTCGTAGACCAGCTCCTTGCCAGTGAGCGAGGCGAACTGGCGGACGACCTTGTACAGCTCCAGCGCCTGCCGGGTGTTGGTCTGGTAGAAGCTCTTAGGGCCGACCTTGAAGCGCAGTTCTTCCATCCGCAAGAAGATGTGCGGTGTGCCGCTGAAGACGTTGACGGGCAGGTCGGAGAAGGTGTCGTTGCACTTCGTGTTGTTCACCCAAAGGAGGGAGCTGACCTCGGGGAACGTATCCTTGAGGTATTGCAGCAGGGTCATCGCCTGCGCCTCCTCTTGCTTGCCAAGGATGCAGAACTGGATGAGTAGCATCAGCTCGCCTGTGTTAGAGAGCCTGAGCATTAGCCCTCGCAGCAAGCCGTGGCGTTCCCTTGCGTCGTAGAATGAGAGGCATGCCTGGTGGGCGTAGTCCCTTATAGCGTTGCGCAGGCGGTTGTTGACGGGCGGCATAAGGCGGCAGTCCTCGATGGGCAGTATCTTGTCCCACGCCCCGCCTGCGTGGAAGCCTATGCAGCCTTCCTCCTGAGGCACGTTGCCCGCCTCCATCTCCTCCCTTGTGAGCCAACGCTTGTTAGAGCAGCCGAACTCCAGCTTGTTGCGGTACTCCTGCGTGTCCTTGCTCCCGAGGATGGGCAGGCACGTGGGCAGCTCCAGCTTGCCGATGCGCTCGAGGCAGTCAATGACTTGCCTCTGCTTCCAGTGGAGCTGCTCCTGGTAGGGCAGGCACTGCCACTTGCAGCCTCCGCACACGCCGAAGTGGGGGCAAAAGGGCTCAGCCCTAAGCTTGCTCTTCTTGACGAAGCGCGCCACCTCCGCCTCGCGGTAGCCCTTCTTCTTGGCTGTGACGCGCAGGTCGACCACGTCGCCAGGCACGGCGTAAGGCACGAACACTACCATGCCCTCCACCCTCGCCACTGCCTTGCCCTCGGCGGCGACGGCGGTTATCTCCACTCCCTCGAGTATCTGCGGCTCTCTCCTCTTCCTCATCGTAACGCTTAATTTGGGGGCGAAGGTAATCAAAATAGCCGTTTCCCTTGGCGTTACTCCTTAAAAAGCCTACATTTGTGGCTGCCGTGAGAGAACAAGAACCTACATAATCACATAACTAACTTAACCATTATGGAGCAGAAGAGAGTTTATACCTTTGGTAACGGGCAGGCGGAAGGCAATGCCCAGATGCGTGAGGCTTTGGGAGGCAAGGGAGCCAACCTTGCCGAGATGAACCTGATAGGAGTGCCCGTGCCTCCAGGGTTCACCATCACCACCGACACTTGCAACGAGTATTACAAGGTGGGGCAGGAGAAGATTGTGGAGCTGCTTAGCGAGGACGTTAACGCAGCCGTCAGGCACATCGAGGAGCTGATGCACAGCAAGTTCGGCGACGTGAAGAATCCCTTGCTGGTGTCCGTACGCTCTGGTGCTCGCGCCTCAATGCCTGGCATGATGGACACCATCCTGAACCTTGGGCTTAACGACGAGGTGGCTGAGGGTATGGTAGCGAAGACGCAGAACCCCCACTTCGTGTACGACAGCTACCGCCGCTTCGTGCAGATGTACGGTGACGTTGTGCTGGGCATGAAGCCAGTGAACAAGGAGGACATCGACCCCTTCGAGGCAATCATCGAGAAGGTGAAGGAGGAGCAGGGCGTGGTGCTCGACAAGGACCTCAGCGTCGAGTCGCTGAAGAAGCTGGTGGGCTTGTTCAAGACCGCCATCAAGGAGCAGACGGGCAGCGACTTCCCCACCGACCCGATGGAGCAGCTTTGGGGAGCCATCTGCGCAGTGTTCCGCAGCTGGATGAACGAGCGCGCCATCCTCTACCGCAAGATTGAGGGCATACCCGACGAGTGGGGCACGGCAGTGTCAGTGATGGCGATGGTGTTCGGCAATATGGGCGACACCAGTGCCACGGGCGTTTGCTTCAGCCGTGACGCAGGCAACGGTGAGAACCTCTTCAACGGGGAGTACCTCATCAACGCTCAGGGCGAGG
>JAJPZF010000074.1 GCA_021204545.1 Prevotellaceae bacterium | reverse complement strand
AGCTGCGGGATGGGCTTCTCGCCCAGCTCAAGTGGGGCTTGTCTCGTCATATTGGTCGCGAAGGTAAGCAAATTCCCCTCCCCACTTTTTTATTTTCCGTTAATAAAGGTTGGCTTGCTGATTAATTGAGTACTTGGCCTTAAGGCGAAGAGCGTTGCGACCCATAGGGCAGCAACGCAATAAACTTCGTTTTCCTTGCTTATTGCTCTCGTTTGCACTACCTTTGCCGCGCAAAAGAAACAAGCATACTTTCAGAAGATATGAACACACAGGCAGAGAAGATCACCGAGCTGGTGGAGCTGCGAGCCAAGGCCCGCATGGGCGGTGGCGACAAGGCTATCGAGAAACAGCACGCCAAAGGCAAGTACACAGCCAGGGAGCGCATAGCCATGCTGCTCGACGATGGCAGTTTTGAGGAGATGGACATGTTCGTGGAGCACCGCTGCACCAACTTCGGGATGGAGAAGAAGCACTATCTCGGCGACGGGGTGGTGACGGGAAGCGGCACGATAGACGGGCGGCTGGTGTTCGTCTTCGCGCAGGACTTCACCGTGAGCGCGGGCTCCCTCTCCGAGATGCTGGCAAGCAAGATATGCAAGGTGATGGACATGGCCATGAAGGTGGGGGCTCCCGTCATCGGGCTTAACGACTCGGGCGGGGCGCGCCTGCAGGAGGGCATCAACGCCCTGGCCGGCTATGCCGAGATATTCCAGCGCAACATCATGGCAAGCGGGGTGATACCGCAGATAAGCGCCATCATGGGGCCGTGCGCCGGAGGGGCAGTCTACAGCCCCGCCCTGACAGACTTCACGCTGATGATGGAGAACACCTCCTATATGTTCCTCACAGGTCCGGCGGTGGTGAAGACAGTGCTGGGCGAGGACGTCACGCAGGAGCAGCTGGGAGGCGCGAGCGTGCACTCCACGAAGAGCGGCGTCACTCACCTGACGGCAAGCACCGAGGAGGAGGCCATTGAGACCATAAAGACGCTGCTCAGCTACATCCCGCAGAACAACCTCGAACACACTCCCAAGGTGGAATGCACCGACCCGATAGACCGCATGGAGGACTACCTGAACGAGATAATACCCGAGAACCCGAACATGCCCTACGACATGTATCAGGTCATCGCCAGCATCGTGGACAACGGGGAGTTCTTCGAGATACAGCCGCTGTTCGCTAAGAACATCATCATTGGCTTCGCCCGCTTCAACGGGCAGAGCGTGGGCATCGTGGCCAACCAGCCCAAGCAGCTGGCAGGAGTGCTCGACAGCAACGCAAGCCGCAAGGGGGCACGCTTCGTGCGCTTCTGCGACGCCTTCAACATCCCCATCGTGACACTTGTTGACGTGCCGGGCTTCCTCCCCGGCACAGGGCAGGAGTACAACGCCGTCATCCTGCACGGAGCCAAGCTGCTCTACGCCTACGGCGAGTGCACAGTGCCTAAGGTGACAGTGACCCTGCGCAAGTCGTACGGCGGCTCCCACATAGTGATGAGCTGCAAGCAGCTCAGGGGCGACCTCAACTACGCCTGGCCCTCGGCGGAGATTGCCGTGATGGGCGCTGCAGGCGCGGCTTCGGTGCTTTACGCCAAGGACACGAAGGCCATGCTCAAGGAGGGAAAGAAGGAGGAGGCTGACGCTTTCCTGGCAGAGAAAGAGGAAGAGTACACCAAGCTCTTCGCCAACCCCTACAACGCCGCCAAGTACGGCTACATCGACGACGTGATAGAGCCGCGCAACACACGCTTCCGCGTCATAAGGGCACTGGCGCAGCTCGCCAACAAGAAGGTGTACAACCCGAAGAGAAAGCACGGCAACATACCTTTATAATATATGGGGACGATGATACTTCTGACAGTAAACCTTACCTCCTGGTCCGACCGATGGGCACTGGCGGGCATCTCCGTGCTCACGGTCTTCGTCATACTGATAATCCTCGTGGCCGTGCTGCAGGTCTTCAGCGCGGTGGCAAAGAAGGGAGCGCAGCTCACCAAGCACGGCTCACGCCACCATGAGGATCTGCTCGAGAACGCCACCCAGGCCGACAAGGCTGCCGTGGCGATTGCCCTGCACCTATACTTCAGCGACCAGCACGACATGGAGAGCGGCGTGCTCACCATCAACAACGACACGCCCTCGCCGTGGCAGTTCGCCGAGCAAAACCAATGAGACAATTAACACAACAGAGAAATGAAAGAGTATAAGTTCAAGGTTGACGGCATCACCTACATCAGCAGCGTGGAGGAGATGGAGAACGGTAAGCTTGTGGTGACGGTGAACGGCAGGACCTTCACCGTGCAGGTGTCTAACCAGAAGTCCTCAACGCCTAAGGTTATACACCACGTGGTGCATCACGTGGGCTCTCCCTCCGCCCCGTCGAAGCCCAAGACGCCGACAAAGCTGATGTCGCCCATGCCCGGCACGGTCATCAAGATCAACATCGAGGAGGGGCAGAAGGTGAAGGAAGGCGACGTGCTGCTCGTCATTGAGACGATGAAGATGGCCAACGACATCGTGGCGGAGGCTGACGGCACGGTGAAGGAGATTGCCGTGCGCCTGGGGCAGAACGTCATTCAGGGCGACCTTCTTGTCGACTTCGAGGGTGCGGAGGAAGCCATAGAGGCAGCCCCGCTGCACGGTCCCGTGGGCAGCAGCAAGCAGGTGCTCGCCCCGCTGCCAGGCACCGTGAAGCAGGTACTGGTGAGCGCAGGGCAGGAGATAAAGGCGGGCGACACCGTGGTGACGATGGAGGCGATGAAGATGGAGAACAACATCGCAGCCGAGAACGGGGGCAAGGTGAAAGCCGTACCCGTGAAGCCGGGAGACCAGGTGAACCAGGGCGACGTGCTGGTAGAACTGGAATAAAGCCCCGAAGACATGAAAAACAAAGTCCTTTTCTGCGGCATTCTCGGCTTGCTGCTCCTTGCCGCCTTGCCGGCAATGGCACAGGATTTCGACATCCACGAGGGAGTGAACAAGTTCGTGGGGGAGATGGGCTTCATCTCCTTCTTCATTGAGAGCGGCGTGTGGAAGAACGCCATCATGCTGCTCATCAGCTGCTTCCTCATGTATCTTGCCATAAAGAAAGAGTACGAGCCGCTGCTGCTCCTGCCCATAGCCTTCGGCATGGCGCTGGCCAACCTGCCAGGAGCCGGTCTCTACGACACGAGCCTCTGGGCGGAGTTCCTTAAGGAAGGGGGTGAGCACTACCATAGCTACGGCTACATCATGGCGCACGGAGGCTTGCTCGACATCCTCTACATGGGCGTGAAGGCTGGGGTCTACCCTTGCCTTATCTTCGTTGGCGTCGGGGCGATGACTGACTTCGGCCCGCTCATCGCCAACCCTAAGAGCCTGCTGCTCGGAGCGGCGGCACAGATAGGCATCTTCGCCACCTTCCTGATAATGCAGATAGGAATACCCGGCTTCGACTTCACCGCACCGCAGGCAGCCTCCATAGGCATCATCGGGGGAGCGGACGGTCCGACGGCCATCTTCCTCACCTCGAAGCTCGCCCCGGAGCTGCTCGGACCCATCGCGGTGGCCGCATACAGCTATATGGCTCTCGTCCCCGTCATCCAGCCGCCCATCATGCGAGCCCTCACCACGAAGAGCGAGCGACGGATACACATGGAGCAGCTGCGCAGGGTGAGCAAGAAGGAGAAGATAGTGTTCCCCATTGCGGTGGCAATCATAGTGTCGCTGGTCGTTCCCTCGGCGGCCACCCTGATAGGCTGCCTCATGCTGGGCAACCTGATGAAGGAGAGCGGCGTGGTGGAGCGCCTGAGCAAGACTGCCCAGAACGAGCTCAACAACATCGTCGTCATCTTCCTCGGCCTGACGGTAGGGGCGACGGCGACGGCATCCTCCTTCCTCAACATCAACACGCTGGGCATCCTCGTCGTCGGTGTCATGGCGTTCGGCATAGGCTCGGCTTCGGGCGTCATCATGGCCAAGATAATGAACCTGTTCCTCCGCAAGAAGATCAACCCCCTCATCGGCTCAGCAGGGGTGAGTGCGGTGCCTATGGCGGCGCGCGTCAGTCAGAAGGTGGGCCAGGAGGCGGACGCCACGAACTTCCTGCTCATGCACGCAATGGGCCCCAACGTGGCAGGCGTGATAGGCTCGGCGGTCGCGGCGGGCATCCTGCTCAGCTTCTTAGGATAGCTTTATTTCTTCACAGTATTTGTGGAGTCCGTCTCTCGATAGGGAGGCGGGCTTTTTTGCGTTTGCTCGCCCCCGAGGAAATATAGCAGGAGCTGAAATCCACTCTTCGAGTGGGTCGCAGTCCCTTCATTGAACAAGTTCCAATCTCTTCATTGAACAAGTTCCAAGATGTCCATTGGACAAGTTTTGCGCCTTTTGCCTACATTTGCCACAGCATCCAACCCTACGATCATGAGGACGTTAACGATAATCCTATCCCTCCTCTGCTGCTCGGGAGGCAGGGCGGAGACGGTGAGCATCGACACCGCTCTGGTGGAGGGCGTGTGCGAAGGCTGGGGAGTGTCGCTGTGCTGGTGGGCGAAGGAGTGCGGGCAGTGGAGCGAGGAGAGGCTCGACTCGCTGATAGACTGGCTCGTGTCGCCCGACGGACTGAACTACAACGTCTTCCGTTATAACATAGGCGGCGGCGACGACCCCGAGTGGACGCACTGCACACCGCACCACTTCGGCCTCCGAGGGGGCAAGGGGCTGAGGGCCGAGATGGAAGGATTCAAGGACAGCTTGCAAGGGGACT
>JAJPZF010000135.1 GCA_021204545.1 Prevotellaceae bacterium | reverse complement strand
GGGTAACTTAGCCGCGCCTAACACGAGCTATAACCATTAAAACCTTACATAAGACGACAATGAAGACAAAGACCTTACTGCTGGCGCTGCTCTCGGCAACCGTGGCGCGGGCGCAGACAGACGTGACCGACACCTACATCCAGAACCCAGACTTCTCGGCGCGCTACGCAGCGTGGCTCAACGAGGGAGCGACGAAGGGAGCCGTCGGGGGCTTCACCCACCAGACCAACACGGACTTCGCGGGCAAGAGCGGCGAGGTATATATGGAGAAGTGGGTGAGCACGGGAGGCAAGGTGAGCGACTGCTCCATCAGCCAGATGCTGAGGGACATACCCACGGGAACGTACCAACTCACTGTCAACGCCCAGAACATACAGCAGAACAACACCTCGGCCACGCAGACCGGGGCATACGTCTTCGCAGGCGACGAGCAGACGGAGGTGAGCGCACAGCAGGACTACAGCGTGACGTTCAGCGTCATCGACGGCTCAGTTAAGATAGGCTTCAAGACGGTCAGCGCGACGGGCAACTGGGTTGCCTTCGACAACTTCCGCCTCTCGCAGCTCAGCGACGACATGGACGCCATACATGCAGGGTTGCAGGCACTCGTGACGGAGGCGGAAGGCTTAGGTGGCTCGGCAACGGACCTCGACGCTGCCCTCAGCACTGCCCAATCGTTGCTCACCGCCTCAACCACCGACGGCGTGGCGGACGCGGCCAAGGCTCTCGAGCGCGCCATCCTCAACTACCGTCTCTGCAACGCCACGGGCAACACGCCCATAGTGGAGACTAACCCCTTCGTGGCCATGGGCACGACCATCGCCCTCGGGCGCGGCACTGTCTCAGAGAACGGGGCTACCATCAGCGAGCAGGGCTTCTGCTGGAGCGTCGACCCGGAGCCTACCGTGCTGGACGACCGCACCACAGAGTTCTTCACCAACAACGGCCCGATATACCGTATGGAGGGACTCTCACCTGCCACCGTCTACTACGTTAGGGCTTACGCCATGACGGAGGGCTACCAGGTGGGCTACGGAGACGTGGTGAGGATCGCCACCGAGCCTATGGGCAGCGTGACCTACTCTTACAACTACGGGGGCTCGACCGAGGAGAACTACCGCATCAACAGCGCGCTGTCGGAGTGCGAGTGGATGTACAACAACGTGGCTGACATCCAAGGCTTCGGCATCTCCTGCTCCTACGGTGCAACCACAAGCACGGCCGACTGTAGTTATGGGGGGAGCATGCGGGTAGGACCCTCCTCAAGCTACCAGCAGACGGGGACAATACTGCACGAGACTAACCACGGCGTTGGCGTAGGTACGACGAACGAATGGTATAGCAGCTCTGCCCTAAGAGAGAACACCTCGTCGGGCAAATGGCTCGGACCGTGTGCCAACGAGATGGTACAGTTCCTGCAGGACGACGCTGCCGCCTATATGACGGGCGACGACAAGCACATGTGGGGAGCGACGACAAGCAGCATAACGATGAAGTCCTACGGCATCAACGGGGCGGACGAGGACTCCAACAGCAGCCCCGCCGACTACGAGCTATACTGGGGCAACATCCTCATCACACACGCCCTGCACAAGGACGGTCTGCCCTGCTCCTCAAGCGTGGGCTTCGCCACGCCCGCCTTCGTCTTCGAGCAGTGGGACGGCGTGAAGTACTACATCAAGAACGAGGACGAGAACTATAGTCTCGGCACTTATCTCGGGCAGGACGACGACGGCACGCTTAAGATGGTAAGTGCCTCGCTCGAGGAGGCTATCGAGGACGACGACCTCGCCTGGTACATCTCCTACAACCCTGAGACGTGCTACTACTCCTTCCAGAACGCTGGCACGGGCAAGTACATCGGACTGAGCGGCACCACCTTCAAGGCGACAACCTCTGCCGCCTCCATACACCTGCTGCCATCGAGGCAGACGGTGAGCGTGGGCGGCAACTCGGTGCACAGCTACTGGATGACTAACGGCAAGGGAGCGCGCGCACTACAGGCAGGGAGCGAGAGCTGCTCCACCGCCTCGTGGGACAACGAGAACAGCGCAACGACGCAGCGGTGGCTCTTCCTCACAGCCGACAAGGTGGACACCTACGAGGAGGGAGAGTTCAAGACCATGACCTCCAACCTCGACGAGCTGATAGCCAACGTGCGTGCCACAAAGGCAACGAAGCACGTGGCTACGGACGAGGACGACGACGTTGAGGAGATAGACGCCGCACTCGAGAACACACTGCTCGCCATCGAGGCCGAAGAGAGCGGCTACACAAGCTCTGAGGAGTTCGACGAGGCGGTAAACACCATCGAGGAGGCTCTGCTCAGCTTCCTCGAGGCAGTCACACCCGCCGACACGCTCAACCCCTTCAACATCACCTACCTGCTCACTAACCCTGCCCTCGACGAAGACAACTCTGGCTGGAGCGACACGCCGACGTTCAACTACAGCTGCTGCGAGTACTTCACCACAAGCGCCTTCGACTTCAACCAGACCACTCCGCTCAAGATGCCCGCAGGCACTTACGAGCTAAGAGTGCAGGCGTTCCAGCGCCCCGGCACGTACTCAACCGTCTACACCGACTACGTCACCAACGGCAAGGACAACGTGAAGGCTAAGATGTACATCAACAGCCGCAGCTCCAGCATCAAGAACATCTACGCCGACGCACAGACCTCGAGGCAGTCAAGCACCGACGCTAACCCCGCCACACGAGTGTATATACCCAACGATATGGCGAGCGCACAGGCTTATTTCACCCAGGGTCTCTACGACAACAGCTACGCCATCACCCAGAAGTCCGCCCTCTCCCTTAAGATAGGCATCAGAAGCACAGCCGCCAGTGGCTCAACAGAGTACTGGACGTGCTTCGACAACTTCCGCCTCTACTTCTACGGCGGCTACTCCTCCGACGACGTGACACCAGTGGAGGCTATCGAGGCAGACGAAGTGGAGGACGGTGGCGCTTACTACGACCTATCGGGCAGGCAGGTATCCCGTCCAGTGAAGGGCATCTACATACACGACGGGAAGAAGGTTGTCGTCAGATGAGGCGGTACCCTAAGCGACTGACAAGCATAATGGGCGTGCGCACGCTCTCCGACTTCAACCTGAGGGTGAAGGAAGGCAGGGCGGCGCAGCTCATCAACGTGGCGGAGGCTCTTCAGGAGCGGGGCATCGTGCTAATAGCCGACGCCATTGCCCGAAGGAAAGCACGCCTCGCGCTCATTGCAGGCCCGAGCAGCAGCGGCAAGACCACCTTCAGCAAGCGCCTCGCCATACAACTGCTCTGCCGCGGCATTCGTCCCCATACCCTCTCAACGGACGATTACTTCGTTAACCGTGTTGACACGCCACGGGACGAGACGGGGGAGTACGACTTCGAGTGCATCGGGGCGGTAGACACCCAGCTGCTTAGCCTACAGCTCAAGGAGCTGCTCGAGGGCAAGACGGTGGAGCTGCCACGCTACGACTTCCCCTCGGGCGAGCGAAGGTACGAGGGCAAGCAGCTCGAGCTTCAGCCCAAGGACGTTGTCATCATCGAGGGCAACCACGCCCTTAACCCGTTGCTCACAGAGAGCGTGCCCGAGAGGGCGAAGTACAAGGTCTTCGTCTCCCCCCTCTCCACCCTCTCCTCGGGCGAGCGAGAGCGTGTCCGCCCCGAGGACATAAGGCTGCTAAGGCGCATCCTGAGAGACAGCCAGTTCCGCGGCTTCACCGCACAGCAGACCATCAGGAGGAACGCCTCGGTGCTCCGCGGGGAGCGACGCTGGATACTCCCCTTCAAGCACAACGCCGACGCTGCCTTCAACTCCTCGCTGCTCTACGAGCTGAGCGTGCTCCGCGACAGGGTGCTGCCCCTGCTTAGGGACGTTCGCGAGGGCACGCCAGAGAAGGAGAAGGCGCAACGCTTAGAGGAGCTGCTCGAGGCTCAGGCTTCCCTGCCCGCCGACCAAGTGCCGCCCACATCATTGCTACGAGAGTTCTGGGGAGGCAGCTCCTTCAAGTACTGACTTGGACCCACACTAAGCCGCAAGCCCCTCCCTTACCAATAAGGCGAGGGGCTTTCATTATACCTTTCGCCACGCCTGTATAACACCTCTCGCACCCCTCTCAGTGACTGGGGTAAGGCGCACTCGTCGAGTGCGCTGCGGCGAATAGCCCGTAAGGGTTACGGTTCTTAAGCGTAGGGGAAGTGGCCGCCTAACGCAGGGGCCTGGAGAAGAGACGGTGCATCATGAGGGCTATTGCCCCATCGCCCGTCACGTTGCAAGCCGTGCCGAAGCAGTCCATCGCAATGTAGAGGGCAATCATCAGTGCCTGCTCCCGCTCCCCGAAGCCAAGCACTGAGGCCAGAACGCCAAGGGCTGCCATGATTGCCCCGCCCGGCACGCCCGGGGCTGCCACCATCGTTATGGACAGAAGGCAGATGAAGCCCGCGAAGAGGCCAAGGTCGTAAGGAAGACCCTGCATTATCATCAGGGCTACGGCGCAAGCCACAATCTTGAGCATGCTGCCCGAGAGGTGTATGGTGGCGCAAAGGGGTATCACGAAGCCCGCCACAGGCTCGCTCACGCCGTTGCGAAGCGTCTGGCGCAGCGTGACGGGGATGGTGGCTGCACTGCTCTGCGTGCCAAGGGCGGTGAAGTAGGCGGGAAGCATAGTGAGGAGCAGGCGCAGGGGGTTGCGCTTCGAGGCGGCTCCAGCCAGTGCGTAGAGCAGGAGCAGCCAGAGGATGTGCAGGCG
>JAJPZF010000119.1 GCA_021204545.1 Prevotellaceae bacterium | reverse complement strand
CGATATTCGTCAACAACATAGTCCTCTCGCAGTTCCTCGGCATCTGCCCCTTCCTCGGAGTGAGCAAGAAGGTGGAGACAGCCATGGGCATGGGCGCCGCCGTAGCCTTCGTGCTTACGCTTGCCACCTTGGTCACCTACCTCCTGCAGATGTACGTGCTCGAGCCTTGCGGCTTGGCTTACCTGCAGACCATAGCCTTCATCCTCGTCATCGCCGCCCTTGTGCAGATGGTGGAGATAATCCTGAAGAAGGTAAGCCCGTCGCTCTACCAGGCTCTCGGAGTGTTCCTGCCGCTCATCACCACCAACTGCTGCATCCTCGGTGTGGCTATCCTCGTGGCCCAAGGCACGTACGACTCTTGCGGGCTAACCCCCGGCCTTCTCAGCGGCGTGTGGTTCGCCCTTTGCACAGCCCTCGGCTTCGCGCTGGCGCTCATAGTGTTCGCCGGCATCAGGGAGCAGCTGTCGATGATGGCGGTGCCCAAGGGCTTGCAGGGCATGAGCATAGCCCTCATCACCGCCGGCCTGCTGGCTATGGCGTTCATGGGCTTCAGCGGAGTGAACAACGGGCTCACTAAGGTCTTCGGCCTCTGACGTAGGCTGCCGGCTTTTGCGCCTCACCCTTAGGCTTCGTAACGCCTATATGCTACCCTTCAAGTAACCCCTTGCGAGGGGTTCGACCGAGCCCCTTGCGAGGGGTTGCCTTGAACCCCTTGCGAGGGGTTGTCCGGCGATGGTATTAGAGGGACCATGGCGATGGTGTAGGAGCCGTCACGAAGGGTATATCGTAGTCTTAATGAAAGGTGACGTGTCAGGCTCACTACTCCCTGCGGAGCATCCTCTTGAGCGCCCGCCTGAGACGGGGCAGGCGCTGTAGCCTTGCCTTGAGGAAGCACAGGGGAAGGCTGGAGCAGAGGAAGGCGACGTGTTCGCGGTCGCTGTCGAAGAGTGCGCGGCAGCGGCTGAGTGAGGCTCGGAGCGTCTCCCTCGTGACTGTGCCGCTCATCTCGCAGCAGAGCCACAGCCTCAGCCTGTTGTCCCTCATGTCGAGGGCTGCCTTGCGCCTACGCTTGTCCTCGGTGCTGTAGGTAGAGGCTAACTGGTGGAGGTGGCAGGCTGCGGCGAGCAGGTGTGGAGCCATCTCGGCGTTGTCGGCGCTGTTCACTGCCGACGACGGGTGCGTGCGGTAGACGTAGACGGGCGTGTCCACCCTTCGCACAGAGCCTGCCCACGAGGCGTACTCGAAGCAGAAGAGCCAGTCCTCGGCGAAGCGCAGTCCTTCCCTGAACCGCAGGGAGTGTCTCTCTATCAGCTCTCTCCTGAACAGGTAGCCCCATATCTCGGGTCTCGGCACGGAGGACATCACCTTGTTCCCTCTGGCCACGGGAGGCTCTGGCTTGGGCTTGAGCGTGCCGTTGTTTAACGACAGTGCCTTGCCTGCGATGAGGTCAGCCCCCGAGCGCAGAGCCTCCTCGACGAGAGCCTTGAGCGAGTGGGGGAGGAGGTAGTCGTCGGCGTCGAGGAAGGCTATCCACTCTCCCCTTGCCTTGTCAAGCCCCACGTTGCGGGCGGAGCTTGCTCCTCCGTTCCCCTTGTGCCACACCCTTATGCGACTGTCCCTGAGGGCGTA
This sequence comes from Prevotellaceae bacterium, assembly GCA_021204545.1. Classification (GTDB taxonomy): domain Bacteria; phylum Bacteroidota; class Bacteroidia; order Bacteroidales; family Bacteroidaceae; genus Physcousia. The sequence continues at coordinate 3,121 of JAJPZF010000119.1, read as the reverse complement.
AGCGTCGCACGCCTCTGTGCTGCCGTCGGTGCTCCCGTCGTCAACGAGCAGCAGTTCCCACCTTGTGAACGTCTGCCCCAATACGCTCTCGACGCACTGGCTGAGGTACTTGCCTGCGTTGAAGACAGGCACGATGACAGAGACTAATGGCTGCTCCATCACTTCCCCGTAAGCCTTCTCGCAAGCCGCTCGAGGCGTGGCATCGCCTTGAGGGCAAGCTTCGCCCTTAGCCTTAGGCGGCTGAGGAGCAAGCTCCTCTGGAGGAGGCGAAGCTTTCGTTTGTCGCCGTTCCAAGCCTCCTCGCAGAGGGATGTAAGGCGGCGGTAGTCGTCCCTCGTGCAGCCGCGACGCACGGAGTTGGGGGCGAGGAAGAGGGTTATCACCTTGTCGCAGTCCCCGAGGATAGCCTCGCAGGCGGCGGGGTCGGTGTTCCTCACGCTTCGGGCGAGCGATGACAGCAGGGCGAGGGCCTTGAGCTGATGGCTTGCGTGCAGGAGTATGTCGGCAGTGCGTGTGGAGGACTGGTCGTTGATGCGGTAGACGTAGACGGGCTGCTCCACGAGGCACAGCGTTAGGCATTGCAAGGCGTACTGGAAGACGAACACTCTGTCCTCGGAGAAGGCAAGCCCCTCGGTGAACCTGAGGCGAGCCTCCTTTATGGCCTTGCTCCTGAAGAGGTAGCCCCACAGCCCCAACCGCCTTATGGAGGCTGCCACGCTCCCCCCGCAGTGCAGCGGCATGTCGTCGAGCGTCTTCTCCTTGCCTCGCAGCAGCCTCCTCACCTCTCCTATGGTCAGGTCTGCCCCCGAGGCTCTTGCCTCTTCGACGAGTGCCTCGAGTGTACGGGGAGGAAGGTAGTCGTCGGCGTCGAGGAAGGCTATCCACTCTCCTTGTGCTTCGTCAAGCCCCACGTTGCGGGCGGAGCTTACGCCTCCGTTCTCCTTGTGGTACACACGTATGCGCCCGTCCCCGAGGGCGTACCCGTCGCACACCTCACCGCTGCCGTCGGTGCTCCCGTCGTCCACCAGCAGCAGTTCCCACTCCCTGAACGACTGCCCAAGGACGCTCTCGACGCACTCACGCAGGTACTCGCCCGCGTTGAAGACAGGCACTATGACGGAAAGCTCAACGCTTGACATACCTTATGCCCCAAAGCATATTGCGAAGCAGCGGCAAGGGGTTCACCTTCTCCCTCACAGCCCACCCGAGAGCCTCACGCAGGCACTTAAGGTAAGCGTACGCCCGCCCTCGGCAAAGGCAGACGACGGCTCCCTTCGAGCGTTGCCACTTAGGCTCCTCGAGAAACCTTGTCCTCGAGCCTTCGTCGAGCAGGCGGCACACCGTCTTGGGCACGTAGCCGAGGCGGAAGCCCTTAGCCCTCGCCTCGTGCAGGAAGACCTCCTCCTCGCCGCACGCCAGCTCTGGGCTGCCCGCACCGAAGCGCTCGTCGAAGCGCACCTGTTCTGCCACTCTGCGCCTCATGGCAAGCTCGACGGAGCTGACGTACACGGGCGGGTAAGCCTTGGGCGTGCCTTCGGTGCGGTACTGGAGAAGGTCGCACTCGGGGTGGGCGGCGAAGTCGTCGGGAATGCCCTTAAGCGTCTCGGGGCAGAGCCGCTCGTCGTCGTCGGCGATGAGCAAGAAGTCAGCCTTGGAGTGACGGAGTGCGGCGTTGCGGTTGCGGCACAGTCCGTAGCCCTTCATGGTGATAAGCTCCACGTCTTCCCTTGCGAAGGGCGAGGCTAACGCTTCGTCAACGCCTTGGCAGCTGACCACGTAGCTCACGCCCTCCATAGGCGGGAGCAGCACGCCCCGCACGTTCGGGAGGCGTTCGAGAGTGGTGCAGATGAGTACCTGAAGGGAGGTCATTGCTCTGTGTTGAAGCTGTTGAGGGCGGAGACTATGCGCTTAACTTGGCTTTCCCCCATCATAGGGCTGAGGGGAAGCGACAGCACTTCACGGTGGATGCGCTCCGTGATGGGCAGCCTGAGGGCGTTAAGTTCGGGGTATGCCCCTTGCTTGTGGGGCGGGATGGGGTAGTGCACCTGCGTGTCTATGCCCTTGCGGCTGAGGTGCTGCACAAGCTCCTCACGGGCTGGGCAGCGAACGGGGAATACGTAGAACACGTCCTCCTCAAGGTTCTTCGGGGTCTTGGGCAGGGTGATGAGAGGGTTGTAGATGCCCTCGAGGTAGAGCCTCGCAAGCTCACGGCGACGCTCGTTGTCACTGTCGAGGCGGCTAAGCTTAACGTCAAGCACCGCAGCCTGTATCTCGTCCATCCTGCTGTTCAGCCCCTTCACTTGGCACACGTACTTCTCGCTGTAGCCGTAGTTGTGCTGCATCGCCACCATACGGGCAAGCTCCTCGTCGTCGGTAACCACCGCCCCAGCGTCGCCCAATGCTCCGAGGTTCTTCGCTGGGTAGAAGCTGAAGGCGGCAGCGTCGCCAAGGTGACCAGCCCTTTCGCCTCTGTACCTCGCCCCGTGTGCCTGAGCTGCGTCCTCGATAAGCTTCAAGCCCTTAGCCTTCGCCAATGCCCCAAGCCCCTGCATATCGCAGACACGGCCGTAGAGGTGCACAGCTATTATCGCCCTCGTGCGCTCGCCGACGAGCTGCTCCGCCTGCGAAGGGTGGATGAGATAGTCCTCGATGTCAGGCTCGCAAAGCACGGGCTTAAGCCCCGCCTGCGTTATGGACAGCACGGTGGCTATGAACGTGTTGGCGGGCACTATCACCTCGTCGCCGTCCTTCCAGCCCAAGAGCTGGCGGTAGGAGCGTAGGATGAGCGTCAGTGCGTCAAGCCCGTTGCCGCAAGGCACGCAGTGCTTAGCCCCGCAATAATCGGCGAAGTGCTTGGCGAACCGCTTGTTCGCCTCACCCTGAAGATACCAGCCGCTGCGCAGCACCTCGGCTATAGCCTCCGAGAGGCGGGGCTCGAAACTGTCGTTCACTGCCTTAAGGTAGAGGAACTTGATGCGCTCCTCGCTCACCGCATTATCGTTGAGGGCGTTCACGATGTCGCGGTCGAGCGGTATCTCGTACGTGTCGTAGCACACAGCCCTGCCTCCGAAGCCTTCCTTCTGGAAGATAAGCCCCTCGTTGAGCTTCCTGCCGCCCTGCT
>JAJPZF010000117.1:2639-4751 GCA_021204545.1 Prevotellaceae bacterium | reverse complement strand
CGGTGGTGAGGGTCACGCTCTCGACATCGCCGTTGGCGAACGGGCCAACGAGCTGTCCCACACCGCTGTCGCCCACGACGGCAGTATTGATGACGCGTGCGAGGGCAGCCTGTATCTGTGCAGTTATCACGCCCTCGAGGTCGAAGCTTGCGTCGTCAATCGCCTCATTAGTCACGGTGATGGTAAGGCCGAGACGCTGTGGAACGGCGGTAATCTTAGAGAAATCGAGCGACTTGTCCTCCAGCTCAACAGTCTCACCAGCCACATCAACCTCTGCGATAGTGTTAAGGCAGGGCCATACGATATTGCCGCGAACACCAGTCTGAATGGTGATGCCCACGCTCTGATAGATGGTGGGTAGCTCCAGCGGGTTAATAAGGCTCTTAATGCTAAGTGGTATGCCCGCGCTTTCCATGTTGTTAGTATCACCGTCGGTGATGACACCGCTGGTAATCTCACGCTGGAGGGTATAGGTAGCTGTGCCGCCATTGGTCCTCACCTGCCTCATCACATCGTGCAGAGCCTTGTTGGTGTCGACGGTTGTCTTCTTGTTGCGCTCAATGACGCTCGCAAGTTCGTCAAGCCCTATCTTCTGTAGATCTGCGCACACCTCACGGTACTCGCGCGCCAGCTTGTCGAAGTTGTCAACCTCGTTCTTCTCGTTAGCCTCGTGCATAGCTGCGCGAAGCTCCTTCTGCTTTAGTTGTAATTCTCTCTTGTCCATTTCAGTCCTTTGTTATATATGAAACATTAATAAGTCTAATTCTCTTCCAGCATAAAGCGGCGCATAACTTTCTCGTGTTCCTTGCGCACACGCTCGTCGTCCGCCTCACGCAGTTTGCGAAGCTCATCCTCGCTTGGTTGTGCCTCACGCCTGAGTTCTTGGTAGAAGCTGTCATTAGCGGCTTGCTCACGCATACCCACGCTCGTTGTGGGGTAGGCGGGGTCTGTGCCGATGGTCATCTCAAGCAGTTCCTCGAAGCGTGTGTGCGTAACACGCAAGGTCTCGTTGCCGCTGCCGTCGTCCTCGGTCTCCGTCATATAGTCGCCGGGTATGAACGTGAACGAGCATCCGCTCAGGTCTCCGCGCTTGATCCCCTCAAGGGCGAAGTCTCCTATCTCGGTCTCCGGTGCTTCAAACTCGAAGCCCACCCCCTTCTCGTCAACAAAGAGGCGCAGGCTGCCCTCGCCCATGTTAGAGCGTGCGAGCAGTTTCTCACGGTTGTGGAACAGCGTCATCTTGATGTCGCTCTCCTTGAGCGTGTCGTCGGTCACGCACGAGGGGGCGATTCGCTCAATGAAATAGTCGTACATCTTCACACTGTCTTCGTTGAAGCGTATGGCATAACCCGTTATTGTTCGGCTCTCGCCCTCGCCCTCCTGCTTAGCCCTCAGGCAAAGCGTGCCTGGGCAGTAGAGGTTGCGCACCTGCTTTCCATTGAAGTCTATTGTCTTATTCATATCTCGATGTCTTTATGCTGTCTTGCCTTCCCAAAGTTCGGCTATCAGTTCCTCAGCCCTTATGCCGAAGTTCGTCTGCATCTTCTGCATAGCCCTAAGGCTCGCTGTGCCGAAGAAGTCACGCGCGCTAAGAACACCACGCTTCCCGTACTTCGTTTCGCGCTGCGGGTTCTTCGGGCGTAGACCGTTGGTAGAGCCAGCGTTCAGGGTCTGAAGCTTGGAAGTGTCGGTCATCTGCCTTGCCGATATGGTCGCCTGGCTCACTGGGCGGCGGTTGCCCCCCACCTGCCCCGGTTTGAGCGTCGGGCGGTAGCGGTGCGGGTGCACAGCCCCTCCCTTGCCAAGCAGGTTGACGTTTGCTCCCAGCATCTTTTTGTAGACGCGGGTGCTGATGGATCGCTTGGCGCTGCGCCCCTGCAAGAGGGGTGAGGCGGCTGTGGCAACCTCAGTCTTCACGTCCTTCATAAGCTCACGAATGATGGATCGGAGCTTGGTCTTGGCTTTCACGCGAAGGCGGTCGAGCGCCTTGTAGTACTGCGTAGCGTCAACTGTAACTGTCTGTGCCATATCCGTTGTCTATTGGGAACTCCCCCACCTCGGTGGCGGTAATCTGTATGGTGTTATCCTGCTTGTCGGCGTTGAAGCTGTCAA
>JAJPZF010000117.1:0-2539 GCA_021204545.1 Prevotellaceae bacterium | reverse complement strand
TCGGTGGCGGTAATCTGTATGGTGTTATCCTGCTTGTCGGCGTTGAAGCTGTCAATCGCCCAGAAGCGGCGGTCGTAGCGCAGGCGGTCTTGGCGGTGTATGCTTTCAGTGTAGCGCAGGCGCACCATTATTGTGTCGTACGCCTCAACCGCCCCTTGCTGAAGGGCGCGCACGCCCTTCGTCCAAGTGACGCTTGCCCAAAGGATAGCCCCGGGCACGTACGAGGTGGTGTCGCCCATTCTGGTCGCCTTTCGCATAGCCCTAATAACCTGCACCCGTTGGTTAAGCATCCCGCTGCTGTAGCTCATATCAACTTCACATAATGCTTCACCAACGCCTGTATGCCGAAAGGCAGAGCCGTGACGCTGGTGTTAGAGGTAGCCCCTCGGTTGTTGTAGTAATGGTCGGTAAGCATAAGGCAGGCTCGCTTGATGTCTGCCGGTATGCCGCCGTATGTCTTCTCTATGTCCTCCCACGTGCGGTTAAGGCTTGCCTCAATGACCGCCTCCGCCGCCTCGCCCATCTGCACGAGCACAGCGTCCTCCATGTCCTCCTCGATTCGGGAGTTCATCTTGATCTCGCTAAGCTTCAGTACCTTCATCGCTCTCAGTGTTAGTGGTTGGCTCGCCGCTAAGCTTCGCGCTGCCCACGGGGGCGAGGTTGCAGCTCACGTAATGCTCATCGCCACCCTCAACCGCAGGCAGGTTCTGCTCCTTGCGCAACTCGTTGACGCTTGCTATGCCCGTCTCAAGCCTTGCGCGGTTGTAGGAGGCAAGCGTGTTGATGTCGAGGGCGAAGAGCTGGTGCGTGTCGAACTTGTAGAGCTTCCGCCCGAACTCCTCGGGCAGCAGCATCTTGGCGTTGAACTCCGCCTCAATCTCAAGCACCAGCGGGTTAAGCGTTCGGCTCATAAAGTCGAGCGTGCTGTCCTCCGCGGTCTTGTAGTTGGAGTTGCTGTCGTCCATCAGCAGGTTGCGAGGCACACCGAAGAAGCGGGCGATGTCCGCCACGCTGAACTTGCGGGTGTCCAATAGCTGAAGGTCTACGGCGTTCATATTGATAGGCGTGATGTTGCTCACGGAGCTGTCGAATATCACGTCCTTGTCGTATATGCTCTCCTGAAGCCTCTCCGCCTGCCGCTTCATCTCGTCGGGGCTAAGGCCGCCCAAGCCGAGCATCGATCCCTCGGGCTTCTGCTGCATTATGAGCTTCTGCCTTCCGCCCTTTGCCGCACTCTCAAGCGAGAGGCTCTCGATGGTGGCGCTAAGGCTCGCCGTGCGTGCCGCGTAGTGTATTATGCTCTCACCCTCAGGGTGGTTGCGGGTGACGATGCCGCGAATGACAATGACTTCAGAGCTGGGGTGTGTCTCCCCGTATACTCTGAAGTCATCGCTGGTAAGTATGTAGGTATCGTTGGCCTTGTTGTATGTGCCGTCGCAAGGTATCAGCTCTGAGAGCGTGCCGTCAAAGTCGTAGCGGGGGAGTATGTAGCAGTGTCCGTGGAACATCCTCATCATCTCCACGTGCTTCCAGAACTGGAAGGCGTTCTGAAGGCGGTTGGCTTTGACTTGCAGCACATAGTTCGTCGTTCGCCCGTCCGCCCTCATGTCAACCGTGAGGTATTCCTGCTTCGCGTCCCACTTCATAAGGCGGAGGCGCATCGTGGCGAAGGAGTTGCTGCGCACCTCTGCCGCACGGAACACAGCAGCCACGGTCAGGGAGCGTTCCTCGTCGCCCGCTGGCACGACGCGCTTCTCGTAGCTGCCGCCGTTGGCTGCCACGTTAACGCCTATCGCGGGGGCTGGACTTAGCTCCCTCTGTTGCTTTCGTTGTCTGGTGAATATGCCCATGTCGATTTCCGTCGGTAGTCAAGGCTGTAGCGCCTTGGAGTGTCATTTAATGGAAATCAGGCTCGGCCTTGGCCTCACCTCTTGGGCAAATACGCTTCTTTCAAAGCGTTACAAAGATAGGCAATTCCTTTGAGCTATGCAAACATTATATAGACTTTTTTCTATGTTTCTTCGCCTTGTTCTTCCAAGACTTCGTAGCCCATCTGCCTTGCCCGATCCTCCGAGCGGGGTAGGCGGTGGGTTTCGGGAAGTATCAGGATATATCGCTCCTCCTCGGGTGTGTTCACCTCGTAGCCGTATCGCCTGAGAAAGTGTCTGAAGTTGATTTCTTTGCGGTCGTACTGCCGCCCCGCGTACTGCCCCTCCCCCATAAGCCCGAAGAGCAGCCGCCGCCTCTGGCTCTTGTGCCACTTGTTCATGTTGGCAGCCGCGCAGGCTCTCCTTATGCCGGGGTTAACGCTGAGCCCGTGCGCCTTCGCCATGCGGGAGAGCGAGCACTCCTTGTAGCCTATAACCTTGCCGATCTCGGTGAGCGTGGTGTCCCGCATAACCTCTTGCAGCCACTTGAGCTCCTCCTTGCTCCATAGGCGCTTGTGCCTCGCGAAGAGGCGCACGCCCCGCTCTCTCTGCTCGTCGGTCATCGCTCTATCCTCATCTCTATCCGCCGCAGCGCCCTGAGCATCTGGCGG
>JAJPZF010000159.1 GCA_021204545.1 Prevotellaceae bacterium | reverse complement strand
CAGTGGTGACGATACCCGGCGTCATGGAAGCCCTCAGGAAGAAGCTGCCACAGCGTCACCACAACCTCATCCCGATGAACGAGCAGGCTCTGCGCCTCGGTATGGATCTGGTCGTGCCTGTGGAGTAGGACGGGCGTATAACGCAAGGCTTCACAGAGGCTCGCTCACCGGAAGTATGGGCGAGCCTCCGTGTTTCTTCACACCTGCCATATAGGCCTCTACACCCCCTTCGCCAAAAGGGTCTACTCCTCTTTGCACGAAGGGGTCTACACCCCTTTGCAGGGGGTTGCCTGAAGGGTGTAATACCTTTAGAATAACGTCTTGCCTACTCCAGCTCCCACTCGAAGAGGCCGGCGGAGTTGTCGTCGGGCAGTGTCACCTCAAGGCGTACGGCGTTGGTCTCCACGGGAGCGAAGCGCACTGTGTTAGCCCCGCCCCGGCGTGTGGTGTACTCGTCGATGGCGTTGACGGGCTGCCACTCCCCTGAGGCGTCGCGGAAGAGTATGCGCCATGCCTTGGGCACACGGCAGCCGCCCCAGGGGCTGTCGTCGAACCAGTAGACCGTCGTGCTAGAGACGGTGCTGCTTTGGGGCAGGTCGTATTCGAGCCACTCTGTAGAGGCTTGCTTGGGCCACCAATGGTAGTAGGGTATGCTGCGGTCCTCGGCGTTCTTAGGCACGAGGCGGTCGTTGAGGGCATTAAGGGAAGCAGTGGGGGTGCTTGCCGTGAGGCTGCTGAGGCTTGCGAGCGAGGGAGGCAGGGCAGGCGAGGTGGCACGGAGCTGCCAAGGCAGCCACACCATCATACGCCCCGGCCCACGGTGATTCCAGGCGTAGTAAGGGATGAGGGTAAGCCTCTCTGCCTCGGCTGTGAGAGCTCCTGTCTCGTTGAAGTTAAGCAGCTGTGCGTCCGTCGCAATGTCGGCGACGAGGTAAGCCTGCCCGGCGTCGGTGCTGAGCGTGGCATTGACTACGCTGAACTGAGGCTTCTGGTTGAGGAGCATGCCCCCAAGGTCGAAGTCGTTGTCGGGGAACTCGGCGCAATAGACAAGCGGTCCTCGCTCAATGGAGACACGCCCTTGGTCGGCTTCCACCTTGTCCAAGGCAGTGACGAGGCGAGGCTCCATGTCGAAGTGCACCTCGACCTTGTCGCCCTTCTTCCACTTGCGCTCTACGGCGAAGTATCCGTCCTCAAGCTCGCTCGTCACCTCCTCGCCGTTCACACGTACGCTGTAGCCGAGCCTCTTGTTGTCGGCATAGCTATAGAGGTCGCTCGGCACTACCTGCCCCCTCACCCAGCCGGGGATGCGTATGCGAAGGCGGAACTGCCCCGCGCTGTTCTGCCTGACGGTGATGCTTATGTCCCCGTCCCACGGGTAGTTTGTCTCCTGCGAGAGCGTCACCTGCTTGCCGCCGAGGCTCAGGCTTGCCGTGTTGGCGCAGAAGAGGTTGACGTAGATGTCCTTGCCCTTGGTCCCGTAGAAGTAGCCCGGCACGGAGGGGATGAAGCGGCAGATATTGCTCGGGCAGCAGGCGCAGCCGAACCACGCCTGCCTTTGGTGCTGCCCCATCGACTCGAGGGGGTTGGGGTAGAAGAAGCCCCCGCCGTCGAGCGACACACCGCTTATCACGCCATTATAGAGCGACCGCTCCAGCACGTCGTAGTACTTGCTCTCGCCGTGGAGCAGGAAGAGGCGGTAGTTCACGTAGACGTTGCCTATGGCTGCGCACGTCTCGCAGTAGGCGCTCATATTGGGCAGCTCGTAGTTCCGCCCGAAAGCCTCGCCGTCGTTCGTAGCCCCTATGCCTCCCGTGATGTAGAGCTTCTTAGAGACGATGTTGTCCCAGATGCGGTCTATCGCCTTGATGTAGTCGCTGTCTCCCGTGAGGGCAGCAACGTCCGCCATGCCGCTGTACATATAGGCAGCACGCACTGCATGCCCCACTGCCTCGTCCTGCTCAACGACAGGCTTGTGCGCCTGACTGTACTCGTCCCTCCGTGAGGTCTTGCCACGCATGTCGAGGAAGAACTTAGCCTCGTCGAGGTACTTCCTGTCGCCCGTCACCACGTAGAGCTTTGCGAGAGCCATCTCGGCTATCTGATGCCCAGGCACTCTCACCACCTGTCCCTCCTTAGGGCCTATCTCACGGCAGACGCAGTCGGCGTAGCGTATGGCTATGTCGAGGAACGTGCGCTTGCCCGTCGCCTGATAGTGCGCTATCGCCCCTTCCACCATGTGCCCGAGGTCGTAAAGCTCGTGGCTAAGGTCCTCCACCTTGTCCCAGCGGTTGCGCCCCGCCCACTCGTGCGGATGCTGAGGGTTCATCGTGCGGGCTGTGTAGAGGTAGCCGTCAGGCTCCTGTGCGCTTGCCACTATCTCAAGCACCGAGTCGATGTAAGCCTCGAGCTTCTTGTCGGGGTAGGTCTGAAGGAGGTAGCTCGCCCCCTCGATGGTCTTGTAGACGTCTGTGTCGTCGAAGGAGTAGCCTTTTACCTCCACGCCCGAGGTGTCCTCCCCCTTGAGCTGACGGGCGGCGATCTCGAAGTTCCTGTAGCGCCCCTCGCTCTCGCACTTGCTGAAGGCGAGCGGTATGGTCACCTCACGGCTGGCTTGCAATCGTTGCCCCCAGAACGAGCCTTGCTCTATGCTCACGCTGGTGAAGGGGACGGGCGTGATGGGGTAGTCTTGCGCCCACAGTGCGACTGCCGAGCCGAGGAGGGCTGCGATGCTTATTAGTCTTTTCATGGCTGTTATGTCAGTTAGTCTTTAGTCATATTATTGCGGCAAGGGAGAGCGTCAGAGCGAACACGAATATCTCCATCCCCGTCAAGCCGAGCACTCGGTTAAGCCCCGCCCCCGCGTTTATGCGCCGCATAAGGCTATGGTTGCCGAGGTGCAGCAGCAGGTACACGAGCAGGAGAGCCGCCTGCCACGTCTTGCCTAAGAGCAGCAGAGCCCAAAGGGAGAGAGCCGCCGCCAGCAAGCCCACCAGCAGATAAAGCCAGCGTGTCAGCCTTGCGCCCATAGCCACGGCGAGGGTGCGCTTGCCGTTCGTTCGGTCTTGCTCAATGTCCCGGTAGTTGTTCACTAAGAGCAGTGCGTCCGTAGCCAGTCCCATCGCCACGGAGCAGAGCCACACGCCAGAGGAGACGCTGCCCCTTTGCAGGTAGTAGGTGAGGCAGACAGGCACGAGCCCGAAGAAGACAAGCACCAGCACGTCGCCAAGCCCCAGCTCGGAGAGCGTGGTGGAATAGAGGAAGCAGAAGACCACGCAAAGCACGCCCACGCCTATCATCGCCCATCCTCCCCACAGCACAAGGGGCAGCCCAGCGAGGCAGGAAAGGGCAGTGGACAGCATTATGCCCCAGCGCATCGCCCTCGGGGTTATCCAGCCTTGCGAGCAGGCTCTCTTGGGTCCGAGCCTCCCCTCTTGGTCACGCTTGCCGAGGAAGTCAACGTAGTCGTTCACGAAGTTGGCTGTCACCTGCATAAGCAGGGCGAAGAGGAGGCAAAGCACGGCGGGAAGCCATCTGAGGGAGCCGCCCTCAGCCCAAGCCCACGCCACGCCAACCAGCACCGGTGCGACTGCCCCTGAGAGCGTCTTGGACCGCGCGGCAAGCGCCCAAGCCTTCGCCCCGTTAGGATATATAATGGTATCAATCGTCGTCGTCGTCCTCATCCTTCGACTTCGACTTGCCCTGCACCTTGCTCTTCTTGTCGTTCAGCAGGCCGAAGCACTTGTAGGTCTTCTTGGCGGAGAGCACCGTCTCGAACTTCTCGGTGTACTTCTTCTTCACCGCCGTCTCCTTCGCCTCGGCAGCCCACCTGAGGGAGAGCAACCGCGAGGCTTGGTCGTTGGTCAGGGTCTCGCTCTTTATGTTAGCCTTCAGCTTGCCCTTCAGGGCGTTGTACTCATCGCTGGCAGCCTTCTTCTCGTCGAGGTAGCCCTCGAGAAGCGGTTGGAGCTTCTTCTGCGTCGCACTGTTCACGCCAAGGTTCTTAAGCACGTAGGCAACCCTGGCGTTGCGGTTGCTCTGGGCGAAGCACTGCGGGGAGATGGAGCAAAGGATGAGGGAAAGGATGATTAGTAGTCGTCTCATAGTGTCGGTAGTGTTATCGTGGGGACAAAGGTAGGGATTAATTTGGAAGATTGCTCACGCTTACACTATCTTCGCAGCGCAGACACACTAAACAAAAGCATAAGACATGGCAGATTCACAGGGAAAACAAAGCGGGAAAAAGACGAAGATAGTGCAGGTGCCAGAGACCGACGCCTACGGGCGCAAGCAGCCGCAGCAGCTCGACTTCGAGGCTGCCGTGCTGGGGGCACTGCTCATAGAGCAGGACGCCTATTTCCTGGTGTCGAGCTTCCTCAAGCCCGATGTCTTCTACGAGCACCGGCACCAGCTCATCTACGGGGCGATACAGTCGCTCGCCTCCACGCAGCGCCCCGTCGACGTGCTCACCGTGCCGCAGTACCTTGAGACGCAAGGCAAGCTGGAGGAGGCGGGAGGGGCGTTCTACATCGCGCAGCTGGCGCAGAACGTCGTCACCAGCGCCCACATCGAGTATCAGGCTAAGATACTCTTGCAGAAGTACCAGGCACGCCGCCTCATCACCTTCGCCAGCCGCGTCTCGCAGCAGGCGTTCGACGAGACCACCGACGTGGCAGACCTTATGCAGTACGCCGAGGCAAGCCTCTTCGAGCTCTCGCAGCAGACGCAGACCAGCTCCTACACGCAGATCAACCC
>JAJPZF010000211.1 GCA_021204545.1 Prevotellaceae bacterium | reverse complement strand
GAAGACTGGAGCGGCATAGACGGGGTGCTGAGCGTCTGCCCCATGTACAACAAGCCGTCGCAGGAAGGCCTTTACCAACACTTCGCCGCGATAGCGAAGGCGAGCCCCGTGCCTGTGGTCCTCTACAACGTGCCGGGGCGCACGGGAGTCAACATGGCGGCGGAGACAACACTGCGGCTCGCGCGCGACTTCGACGGCATCGTTGCCATCAAGGAAGCGAGCGGCAACATCTCGCAGATGGACGACATCATCAAGAACAAGCCGAGGGACTTCGACGTCATAAGCGGCGACGACGGCATCACATTCCCGCTCATCACCCTCGGCGCAGTGGGCGTCATCAGCGTCATCGGCAACGCGCTGCCCGCCGAGTTCTCACGCATGGTCAGGCTTGCCCTGAGGGGAGAGTACGGGCAAGCCCTGCACATACACCACAAGTTCGCAGAGCTGTTCAAACTTCTCTTCGTGGACGGCAACCCCGCCGGCGTGAAGGCAATGCTCCACGCTATGGGAATGATAGAGAACCAATTGCGGCTGCCCCTCGTGCCCACACGGCTCACCACGATGGAGCAGATATCTCGCATCCTGAAAGACTTGCACATTCGTTAGCCACCTCCGCAAGCTGACGGCGCGCTTCCCTTAAGAGTATCCGGCGGCCTTCAGCCGCTCCCAGCCCTTCGACCCGCAGACTTTTGCCCATCACCGCCGCGGGCGACAGCGAAGATATTGGCAGAAGCCCCGAAGGGGCTGCATAAGCGTAGCCGGGGGTCGAGCGAAGCGACACCCCCGGTTGGTCGGCACAAGGAATATTTGTGCCGAAGGTGCAACCCATATTCACCGCGGGCGACGGCGAATATTTCCCGAGGCGCGAACACATCCCGTAGAGAGACTTCCGTCTTCTCTCCGTAACGGCAGGCAAAAGCTTGCGTGCCGCCTGGGAACCTTCAGCGCAGGCCTAAGCCTACTGCCGCCTGAAGTAGTAGACAAAGGTGGCGACACCCTCGAGGGCTTTCTTGCCGGTCTCCTTTATCTCTATGTGGAACTTGATGCTCGTCTTTATGGCCCCGCGCAGATTCTGCACCTCCTCCAGCCTGGTGACAAGGCGGACGCTCTGCCCGCTCAGCACGGGCTGCGAGAACCTCATCCTGTCCATCCCGTAGTTCATCATGCGCTCCAGGTTGTGCACCTCCACTATCTGGTCCCACATCACAGGCAAAAGCGAGAGCGTGAGATAGCCGTGGGCGATGGTCTGCCCGAAGGGACTCTCCGCCTTCGCCCTTGCCTCATTGACGTGAATCCACTGGTGGTCGAGCGTGGCGTCGGCAAACATGTTGATACGCTCCTGCGTGACCTCGACATAGTCGCTCCTGCCCAGCTCCTGGCCAACGTGCTGAGCGAAGTCCTCGTACGAGCCGATAACTAATTTCTCCATGCCATTTTTGCTTTGATTCCTTGCGCGAAGTTAGGCTTTCTTACCAATACATTTGCTTGCGGCGGGGCATTTTCGTACCTTCGCGACGCTTAGAAAGCTACGGCCAACCAGTATGAAACCCGTCATCATAGCAGGTCCCTGCGTCATCGAGTCGGCAGCGTTGCTCGACGAGGTGGCCAGCGAGCTCAGGCGCATTAGCCTGCTCCACGGGCTAAGGCTCTACTTCAAAGCCTCTTTCGACAAGGCTAACCGCACCAGCCTCAGCTCGTTCCGAGGCCCGGGCCTGCGGAAAGGCTTGCAAATGCTCGCCGACGTGAAGGCCAAATACTCGCTGCCCATCCTCACCGACATACACGAGAGCTGGCAGGCAGAGCCTGCCTCCGAGGTGGCGGACTGCCTGCAGATACCCGCCTTCCTGTGCCGTCAGACCGACCTTCTCGTGGCCGCCTCGAAGACGGGCAAGACGGTGAACATAAAGAAAGCGCAGTTCCTCTCGGGCGAGGATATGCGCTTCCCCCTCGAGAAGTGCCTTGGCGCCGGGGCAAAGGAAGTGTGGCTCACGGAGCGCGGCAATATGTTCGGCTACAATAATCTGGTTGTCGACTTCCGAAACATAGCAGTGATGAGGGAGTTCGCCCCAATGGTCATCATGGACTGCACGCACAGCGTGCAGCGCCCCGGCTCTGCGGGCGGCAGGACGGGCGGCAACCGCGAGTACGTCCCCTCGATGGCTCTGGCGGCAAAGGCTTTCGGCGCCGGGGGATATTTCCTCGAGGTTCACCCCGACCCCGACAAGGCCCTTAGCGACGGGTCCAATATGCTTCGGCTGGGCGACTTCGAAGCTGTGGTTAAAAGACTTATATAAGGCAAGAAGAAAGATGACATCAAGAGAGATAGCAGAACGCTGCCTGAGAGACGAGGCGCAGACGATACTCGACCTCATCCCGCACCTCGACGACAAGTTCGACCTTGCGGTGGAGCTCATCCTTCAGTGCAAGGGCAAGGTGATTGTCACGGGAGTGGGCAAGAGCGGACACGTGGGGGCCAAGATAGCCGCCACGCTGAGCAGCACGGGCACTCCCGCGTTCTTCGTCAATCCCTTGGACATCTATCACGGCGACCTTGGCGTTATCACTAAAAACGACTTGCTTGTAGCCATCTCGCACAGCGGCAACACTGACGACCTCCTGCGCTTTATTCCTTATCTTATAGAAGAGAAAATACCAATCATCGGCATGACAAGCAACGCCGACTCGCTGCTCGCCCACTACTGCACTTGCCACATCATGCTGAATGTCTCCGAGGAGGCCTGCCCCCTCAACCTTGCCCCCACCAGCAGCACCACGGCAACACTGGCCATGGGCGACGCTCTGGCTTGCGCCCTCATTGAGCGCAGGCACTTCAACGCAAGCGACTTCGCCCGCTTCCACCCCGGAGGCACGCTCGGCAAGCGGCTGCTCACCAGGGTCTCCGACGTTATGCGCACCGACAACCTTCCCACAATGTCGCCCTCCCTGCCGCTGGGCGAGGCGATAATGCTCGTTAGCGCCGGGCGGCTTGGCTTGGGCGTGGCGCTCGACGAGCAGCAGCGCGTGGTGGGCATCATCACTGACGGCGACCTGCGACGCGCCATGCAAAGCTTCAAGGACAAGTTCCTCTCCGTCCCCATCTCCGAGGCAATGACCAAAAACCCTAAGTGCGTCAGCCCCGACACCAAGATACGCAAGGTGCAGCTCATTATGCAAGAGAACAAGATCCACGCAGTCTTGGTGGTGGACAAAGAGCGTCATCTCATTGGCATTGCCGACCACTTCAGCTGTGTCCTTTAATGCCAAGGCTGCCCCTCTGTGCGCTGCTCTGGCTTCTGCCGCTTGCCCTCGGCGCACAAACAGCAAACCCTTCCTTTTATAATACTGCCGACAGCGTAAGGCTTAGGCTCAAGGAGCTTGGCAACACTGAGTACAACGGCAACGAGGCCGTGCTGCTCCGCTCGCCGCAGCAGAAATATGATTCTCTTTTCGCTTGCGTCAAGAGGGCAAAACGCTACGTCCACCTCGAGTACTTCTGGCTTGCCAACGACAGCGTCGGGCAGGCTCTCGTCGGCATTCTCAGCAAGAAAGCAAGCGAAGGCGTCGAGGTGCGGCTCCTGATTGACGACTACGCCAACCGCAAAAGCGAGCGGCCGTGGAGGGCGAAGGACATCGACTCGCTCAACTCGACAGGCATCAAGGCGGCCATATTCGACCCTTTCCGCTTCCCTTGGATTAACCACTCGTATCACCGCGACCACCGCAAGATCGTTGTCGCTGACGGCGAGACAGCCCTGAGCGGCGGCATGAACGTGGCCGACTACTACCTGACCGGCACGCCGCGCTCAGGGCAATGGCGCGACGCTCACTTGCAGCTTCAGGGCTCCGCCGTGCGGGCTTACGAGCGTGTGTTCGAAGAGATCTGGGCCAGGCAAACTGGCGAGAGGCTTGACTCTCTGAGCTATCAGGGCAACGGCACAGAGGCCGGGGGCAGCGTCATCACGGTCGTTAACCGCGAGCCGCTTGCCTTGAGCAAACGCATGCGACAGGCTTACGCAGCATCCATAGACGCCGCACAGACGGAGGTGCGCATCGTCAGCCCCTACCCCACCAACGTGCGGATGGTGCGCAAGGCAATCCACAGAGCCTTGAGGCGTGGCGTGAGGGTGATGATCATGTGCTCCGCCTCGAGCGACGTGCGGGTGACGCCCGACCTGATAGGCGTGGAGATGAAGAAGCTCACGAAGCGCGGCTGCGAGGTCTACTTCTACGAGGGCGGCTTCCACCACAGCAAGACAATGACCGTCGACGGGGAGTTTTGCACCGTCGGCACGGCGAACCTCGACGGCCGCTCCATGCTCTTCGACTACGAGATAAACGCCTTCATCTTCGACCGCCGAATGACGGAGCGGCTTAACACCATCTTCGACCAAGACTTGCGGGGCAGCGAGCTGCTGACTCCCGGCAACTTCAAGCGCCGCTTCAGGCTCGGACAAAGAGTGTTCGGGCGCATCCTCGTGCCGCTCCGGGGACTGTTCTGAAAAATTTGCCCGCCCATTCGCCACAAGCAACAGAGATTTCCATTATCTTTGCAAAGTATTCGGAACAAAACACCAAGCCGCCTATGTAACATAGCAGAGAAAGGACATCAAGATAGAAAGCGTTAGCTTAGTTCTTGCTCAGAAAAATCGCCAATATTCTTCATAATAGCCAAGAGTTTAAGCCGATGCTCACGCACGAAAGCGTGGGCCTTTACTTGGATATGGCTGTGCGGTGTTTGGCGATACCTTCTGAGCGTAGACGAAG
>JAJPZF010000250.1 GCA_021204545.1 Prevotellaceae bacterium | reverse complement strand
TGGAGCTCACCTTGGAGACCCTGCACGACACCTACCGTGAAGCCTACGAGCAGGCGAAGAGCAACGCAGACACGCTTACGGAGGTTATGAGGGAGACAGGGCTTGACCCTAAGCTGCCCAAGACAACTACCTTCGAGATAGAGAAGAAGACGAAGAGAGAGTACGACAGTCACGGCAACTACATCGGCGACGTGTTCATTGGCTTCGGGCTAAAGCACAAGGTGAGGATAGACCTTGGGATGGACAACGTCCTGCTGCACCATGTGCTTAGCCTTGTCTCGGAGAGGCTTAAGCAGGCGGAGATTGACCTCAGCTACACCGTGAGAGACCCTCACCCCGCAGAGCTGGAGCTTGTGGCGAGGGCGGTGAGGGACGCAAAGGAGAAGGCGGAGATAATGGTCGGGGCTTGCGGCTGCAAGCTTGGGATGGTGAAGAGCATCAACTACTCCGTCAAGCGGCTTGACGTGGTCTACCATTACCGCCACGAGCGCGAGGCAGGCAGATTCTTAGAGGCAGCGCCCGTTGACGACGCTCTCGCAGTTAACCCCGACGACATCGAGGCTTCGGACAGGGTTACCATCCAGTGGTACATCACGAAGGCGGATGCTTAAGCGCTCGGGCTTCGTCATAGTGGACAAGGGCGAGCACTGCGTGGGGCTTGCCGACAAGGAGGGCAAGGAGATACTGCCACCTGAGTACGACAGCGTGCTTGACTTCGACGAGGACGGCTACGTGCGCTTCCTCCGTGGGGGCGTATACGGCACGGTGGACCTCCAAGGCAACATCGTTATCCCCCTCACGCTCGGGCTTACCCACCTCGGCGTGTTCCACGAGGGCACGGCAAGGGCGAGGAAGAACTGCAAGTGGGGGCTTGTAAGCGAGAGCGGCAACGAGGTGTGCGAGTTCCGCTTCAGCCAGATAAACGCCTACTATAATAAAAGGTATAAAGCAACGTGCCTCGACGGGACGGTGGGCTACCTCACCGAGGACGGCACCTTCACCCCAACGGGCAGGAAGGCACGCCCCAGCCCCAGGCTCAGCGAGATAGGAGAATACCACGACGGCATCGCCCCCGCCTATCTGGCGAGAGTGGGCTGGGTGTTCATCGACGAGGAGCAGAACAGGGTGAACGACGCCGCTTACCTCAGGATTGGCAAAAGGCTGGGCAGCGGTCTCTACCCCGTGTGCAAGGCAAGCGGGCAGTACGGCTTGGCGCGGGGCGACGGCACGCCCTTAGGCAATGAGTGGTTCAACACCCCCTTGCGCTTCGTGGGGGGTCTGTCCCCCTGCACCCGCATACGCCGTGACAAGGAGGGCAAGGAGATGAGGAAGAGCAACGGGCTGCCCATACTGGTGTACGGCATACTGAAGGACAACGGCACGTTCCTCTTCCCCTTGGCTTACCGCACCATCTACTGGAACAACAGGCTCGAGAAGGACTGCTGGTACGCCGAGGACGACGAGTACTGCTACCTTCTCTTCCCCGACGGCACACGCCGCACCTACCCTTGGGGCAGCACAAAGCGAAAGGGCTGGTACCGCTACATCCCGCCCGAACAGCTTAACAACTACCTCGCCGACGACGTTGACAACCTGAGGTACACGCCCGAGGTGGTGTGCCTCTTGCGCTTCAGTCGCTTCGACCCTAAGGCTTTCGAGGACTACCTCGCCAGCAAGACACGAGAGGGCAAGAAGGAGTGGACTTACAGCTACCGCGACACTGACCAGCCTGTCGACCTCGGCTTCTACCAACAGGGGCGTGTCCTTCAGGCGGGGGTCTTCCTTCAGTGCAGCCCCATGCTGCTGCGCCCCATGCACAAGACTCGCTTCCTCCTCGTCACAAGGCACGCCCTCCGCGCGAGCGTGTACAACGAGCAGGTGCCACGGGAGCTTGCCATACCCTTAAGCGGCATCTTGGTGCACCCGCACACGTGCTTCACGGTGGTCGACGTGCAGTCCTACCTCAGGACAGTGCAGATAGTGCTGCTTGAGATGCCATACCAGGCAGCGGTGATTGCCCTAAGGCACGGGCTTAGGCTGCAAGCGGGACCCGTCACCACCGCCAACCTTCAGATAGACGCTAAGCACGACCTTGCCCGCAAGTCAGCCCAAGGCGTGCACGGCAACTCCCTCTCCCCCTCGTGGGAGCAGGCTATGAGCCAGCCCGTGGGCATCGACCCCGAGGGCAAGCCCTACCCCGTCAAGGACAGGCTGGGCAGGGAGACAGGCAAGCCACAAACGCCAGCCGACATCTTCCTCGACTTCTTCAGCACAAAGTTCAAGGGGGCAGAGGAAGGCTGGGAAGAGACCAAGTTCATGAAGACAGACAGTAGACTAATCAAGGTGGTGGTGGGAGACATCACACGGCTGAACGTTGACGCTATCGTCAACGCTGCGAACAACTCCCTGCTCGGAGGCGGGGGAGTGGACGGGGCGATACACCGAGCGGCAGGAAAGGGACTGCTCGAGGAGTGCCGCGCGCTGGGAGGCTGCCCAACGGGGCAGAGCAAGATGACACGGGCTTACAACCTGCCCTCGAACCACGTCATCCACACCGTAGGCCCAGTGTGGCATGGAGGCAGCCACGGCGAGGCAGAGCTCCTGTCCTCCTGCTACGAGACCGCCCTAAGGCTGGCGGAGGAGAACAAGCTCCAGAGCGTGGCCTTCCCCTGCATAAGCACGGGCGTGTACGGCTACCCCAAGCAGGAGGCCGCGCGGGTGGCTCTCGCAGCCATCAGCCGCTGCCTAATGGAGGAGAAATACAAGGGCAGCGTCATCCTCTGCTGCTTCAGCCGGGAAGACGCCAAGGTGTACGAAGACATCATCCAAGAGCAGGCTGGCGTGACGCCTGTATAACAGGCATCAAGGTGACCCTAACAAGGGTCACGACGGTCACCCTAACAAGGGCCAAGACGGTCACCCTAACAAGGGCCACCTCGATGCCCCCTATACCATCGCCATGACGACCCCTATACCACGTCAGACATGTCCTTGCAAGGAGGTGTCCGACGCTTAAGCGTGGGCATAAAGAAAGGGGCAAGCTCCTGTTGAAGGAGCCTGCCCCTATAGGTTAGAAGGGCTTCAGCTTGAAAGGTGAGGCTTACTTCACCTCCTCGAAGTCGGCGTCCTGTACTGTCTGGTCTCCCTGCGAGCCTTGCTGCCCTGAGCCAGCGCCCGTCTGCGGCCCTTGCTGCGAGGCGTTAGGCTGCGCCCCTGCTGCCGACTGCGCCTGGTACATCTTCCCGACTGCCTGCTGAAGCTCCTGCTCGGCGGTGTCGATAGCCTGCAAGTCCTGAGCCTTGTGGGCGGCGCGGAGCTTCTCGAGGGCTGCCTCAACCTCCTGCTTGACGTCGGCGGGCAGCTTGTCGCCGCTGTCCTTGAGCATGTTCTCGGTCTGGAATATCATCGAGTCGGCGTGGTTGAGCTTGTCCACCCTCTCGCGCTCCTTCTTGTCCGCCTCAGCGTTCTGCTCCGCCTCAGCCTTCATGCGCTCTATCTCCTCCTTCGAGAGTCCCGAGCTTGCCTCTATGCGTATCTGCTGCTCCTTGCCCGTGGCCTTGTCCTTGGCGGAGACGGAGAGGATGCCGTTTGCGTCGATGTCGAAGGTGACCTCTATCTGAGGCACTCCGCGGCGCGCTGGGGCGATGCCCTCGAGGTTGAACTGCCCCACGCTCTTGTTCTGGCTTGCCATCGGGCGCTCGCCTTGCAAGACGTGGATGGTGACCGCCGTCTGGTTGTCCTCGGCCGTGGAGAAGGTCTCGCTCTTCTTGCAGGGGATGGTGGTGTTGGCGTCTATGAGGCGTGTCATCACTCCGCCCATCGTCTCGATGCCCATCGAGAGCGGCGTAACGTCGAGCAAGACGATGTCACTCTTGTCGCCCGAGAGCACCGCCCCTTGTATGGCTGCGCCTACGGCAACCACCTCGTCGGGGTTCACTCCCTTCGACGGCTCACGCCCGAATATCTCAGCCACGAGCTTCTGCACTGCGGGTATGCGGCTCGAGCCTCCCACGAGGATGACCTCGTTGATGTCGCTGTTCTTCAGCCCGGCGTCACGCATGGCGTTGAGGCAAGGTGTCTTGCACATCTGTATGAGCCTGTCTGCCAGGCGCTCGAACTCTGCGCGGGTGAGCGTCTTCACAAGGTGCTTGGGCACGCCGCCCGTGGCGGTGATGTAGGGGAGGTTGATCTCCGTGGAGGTGGTGCTCGAGAGCTCTATCTTGGCCTTCTCGGCAGCTTCCTTGAGGCGCTGCATAGCCATCGGGTCGAGCCTAAGGTCAACGCCCTCCTCCTTCTGGAAGCCCGTGGCGAGCCAGTCGATGATGACCTGGTCGAAGTCGTCGCCCCCGAGGTGAGTGTCGCCGTTGGTCGAGAGCACCTCGAACACGCCGCTGCCGAACTCGAGGATGGAGATGTCGAACGTTCCGCCGCCGAGGTCGAAGACGGCTATCTTCATGTCCTTGTTCGCCTTGTCGATGCCGTAGGCAAGGGCTGCGGCTGTAGGCTCGTTGACGATGCGCTTCACCTCAAGCCCCGCTATCTGCCCCGCCTCCTTTGTCGCCTGACGCTGCGAGTCGCTGAAGTAGGCGGGCACCGTTATGACCGCTTCCTTCACCTCCTGCCCGAGGTAGTCCTCGGCGGTCTTCTTCATCTTCTGCAGGATGACCGCGCTGATCTCCTGCGGAGTGTACTGATGCCCCTCGATGTCCACACGCGGCAGGTTGCCGCTGCTCCTTACCACCGAGTAAGGCACACGTGCTATCTCCTTGCCCACCTGCTCGTAGGTCTCGCCCATGAAGCGCTTGATGGAGAACACGGTGTTCTTCG
>JAJPZF010000031.1 GCA_021204545.1 Prevotellaceae bacterium | reverse complement strand
TGGTCGGGGTTAGTCATGGCGGCGCGTATTGTTGTCCGCGAAGGTAGGCAATAATTCAGTCAAGGGCAAGCGGCACGCCAAAGGAGATTGCCCTACAGCCCCTCTATCTCTCGCTGGCCGGGAGAAAAAGATACCGCGGCCGGGAGAAAAAGTCAGTGCGGCCGGGAGATTAAGCACGCCCTACCTTGTGAGCGAGAACTTCATGGAGAGGCCGAAGTCCTGCGTGATGGTGGGGTAGCTGCTGCTGGAGAGCAGGGGTGAGTTCTTCTGTCGGTCGTAGTAGAGGCTTAGGGTGACGTATCGGCTCATTGTGTAGCCCATCTGGAAGCTTGTCTTTATGGCTTTGTTGCCGCTGGTGGCCTCGCTCAGTCCCGTCTGTATGTCGCGGTTGATGGCGTCCTGGTTGCGCAGCGAGAAGTCGAAGGAGAGGTTGAGGTCGTGAGCGATCTGGTTCTTCGTGTTGCGTGAGTTCTGCGTGGAGTTCTTGCTGTCGTCGTCGGTGTTGCCGCCTTTCTGCCGGTTGCCCTTTGCGGCCTTGGCGCTTGCCTTCTTGCCCTGGAAGATGCTTGAGAGGCGGAAGTCGTTGATCTTGTAGCCCCATCCCACCACGATGTCGCGTGAGGAGGTCTCGTTAATCTGCGCAGAGGTCATGGAGAGCGTGACGGCGCGTGTCACCTTATACTCCATCTTGGCCGTCATGTTGTTCATAAAGGTGACGTTGATGCCCGCCAGCGGAGTCCACGACTCGTTGATGGAGACGGTGCTGATGTTGTACATCGTTGAGGGGACGTAGCTCTCCGTGGTGGCGTTCTCCACGAAGCCCAGCTCGCTTCCCGTGAAGGCCTCTATCCAGCTGCTGTAGGAGCTGTAGGAGCCTATGGAGTAGATGCTCTTGTAGCCGTGCGTGAGGTTTACGCTTTTGAAGTGGTCGCGTATCCAGGGCAGTGTGGAGAGTCCCTTGTACGTCACGCTCCAGTTGGGCAGCATGCGGGCGAGCGAGGGGAAGATGTCCAGTGCCGTCTTCTTGGGGTTGCCGCCGGCGTAGGCTGCGAGGAAGGCGGGTATCATCACGTCGGCCGAGTAAGTGTCCACCGTTCCGTTCTCGGGGTTGAACGTGCCGCTGAAGCCCGTGCCCGAGGGATATTGCAGTCCTGCGTACTGCGCCTCGACACGTTGCTGCAAGATAGGCAGGTAGCTGCGGAAGCGCTCGAAGTTCTTGCTCTGGTAGCCGTTGCGCGCGTTGCCTTTGCCACCGAAGGAAGACTTAAGGCTTAGGATGGTCATGCTGAAGGAGCCGGT
This sequence comes from Prevotellaceae bacterium, assembly GCA_021204545.1. GTDB lineage: Bacteria > Bacteroidota > Bacteroidia > Bacteroidales > Bacteroidaceae > Physcousia. The sequence goes on along the minus strand of JAJPZF010000031.1, from coordinate 3,591 downwards.
CTGCGTGGTGGGGTTGCCGCTGTACATATACTGTATGCTCTTGCTGCGGTTCATCGTGCGCGAGAAGGAGAGGTCGATCTTGAAGTCGCTGAACGGCTCGAGGGAAGCCTTGATCTGGAGGTCCTCGGTGGTGTTCGTCGTGGAGGGAGTCGACACGCTGTCAGCCACGAGCAGCCAGCCCCTCTCCTTCGCCTTGTCGATGTAGCTGTCGCCCACCAGTCCGAAGGCGAAGTCAAGCCCTGGCTGGAACATGCCGCCGCTGCGCTTTTGCCCCAGCATGTCTCCCACCTCGGGCAGGAAGCCCGGCAGGTAGAGGTTGTAGGTGTTCCGGTAAGACACGCTCACGTTTCTCACCATCATGGCGAAGCGCGACACCGCCTGAAGGGCGGAGTACCACTTAAGGTCCTGGAGCGGAGGCTTGGCGATGACGTTTATCCTGAGCTGTATGCTGTCCTTGTTCTTCACCAGTATCTTGTTCTCGTCCAGCTTCTTGTACTTCAGTTTGTAGGCGTGCCCGAGGCTGTCTCTTGCCGAGACGAGCAAGCGTTTCGACTTCTGGTTGTGCGTTATCGTGGTGGCCGTGTCCGCGCGCAAGGTGATCTCCTCCACGAAGCCCTTCTGCCTTCTGTTGTCCTTCTGCTGGCTTGCGCCCTGCGCGTTAGTCTGCTTTGCGGCGTCCTGCTGAGCCTGCCGGGCAAGGATGCTGTCCACCGGCTCGCCCGTCTTCTTAGCCTCCTCCTCGGCGGCCTGACGGGCTTTCTTCTTGTCCTCCTCAGCCTTTTTCTTCGCCTCGTCCTCCTTTTTCTTCTCTTCCACCTTTTTCTTCGACTCGCTCTTGGCGTTGCTTGCCGAGAAGCGTTTGTTAGCCTCCTTCAGGAAGTCGGAGTGGTTGTAGAGCGTCTCGAGGTTCACCTTTCCGTTCACGTTGACGGTGCGCTGTGTGTTGATGGTGTTGCCCAGGGTTGTGCCGTCCTCCTGCTCCGTGCCACGCACCCACGAGTAAGTACCCGTGTAGGAGGCGTCGGCGGTTATCCAGTCGAACAGCGGTATCTTGTCTATGGGGAGCTTGTAGGAGAGGCTTGTCTGCTGGCTGTAGTCCAACGGGCGGCCGAAGTGGCGCAGGCTGTACTTGACGCTGTCCTTCCATGCGCTGTAGTGGTCGGCGTACAGGTCTTTGTTCACTGGCGTGTAAGGCTCTTCAATCTCGGCGTTAGTGCCGCTCTCGAAGGAGAAGTGCAGAGCCTTGAATATGTCCCAGCGTATGGCGAAGCTGCGGTTCCAGAGGAAGCTCTGCGAGAAGCTCACGGGCAGCGACTGCGGGTTGTCCATGTCGTCGACGTCACGCTCCTGAAGCTCGTAGTACGTGCGGTTGATGTCCGTGGAGAAGGTCACGCTTTGCGGGGCGAAGGCAAGGTTCTGTTCCTTGACTATCTGCAGCCATTTGCTCTTCGACTTGATATTCTTCAGCGGCTCCCATATCTTCCAGTTAGGCGTCCAGGCATAGTTCAGCCCGCCCTTCCAGCTCTTGTCCACCTCATACACTGTGGTCACGCCCTCCTTGCGGGAGCTTTGGTGGGCGTAGTTGAAAGTGAAGTTGGCGGGGTCGTAGGGCATGGGGTGCTTGAGTGAGCTGATATTCGCCTTCACGCCGCTGAACGAGAGGTTCTTCTGCACCTCGGTGGTCGTGGTCAAGGCTTTCAGTGAGTCCTTCTCCGCCTTAGTCTGCAGGGCGGCAAGGGCGTCGGAGAGCAGCATATCGGTGTCCAGCGGGTTATACTTAGGCTTCACCACCTCTTTGTTGTACGAGTAATACATGGGGAAGTTCACCCTTGCCTTGTCGGGCAGCAGGCGGCCCAGGTCGATGCTTGTGGTGATGGTGTAGTTGTAGGTGTCCTCGTTGGAGCGGTCCTCCACAGTCTGCTCCAGCCCTCCGAAGCCCGCAGTCTCTATCTTTCCCTGCGCGTTCACCGAGCCGATGTCGCTGAACTGTATGTTCAGGTTGCCCTGCGCGGCCCATCCCCCGTCGTTGGTGAACTCTTGCAGGCGCAGCTCGTTGGCCCACACCTCCACGCTCTTGACCGTCCTGCCGTTGTTGCGTATGCCAATCATTATGGTCTTCACCTCTCCAAGCGTTGGGTTGCCCATGATGGATATCTTGTTGTTCTGCTTGTCGGGGTCGTAGTCGTAGAAGAGCTGGCTGAAGCTTGCCATGCCCAGGCTCTTCTGCTTGTTGCGCTCTTTCTTAAGGTCAGTGAGGATGCTGAGGTTAATGTCTATCATGTTGTCCTCGGGCCACACGGCGTAGCAGCCCGCGGAGCTGTAGGTGTCGTAGTTGCCCTCGGGCGTGAGCGTAAGCGGCACCTCATACTCGTAGAAGTTGCTCTTGTAGTCGCTGCCGAGGCGCAGGAACACGCTTGTCTCGCCGTCCTTCAGGTTCGTGGCGTCATTTATCAGGGCGTTGGCGTGCACGAAGAGCTGCAGGTGCTTATACTGGCGCATATCGTACTTGCAGTTCTTGTAGACAGCCTTCGCATCACCCGCCTGCAGGTTCTCGACGACGAGGCACAGCGCCTGCTCGTTCTCCTCCACAAGCTGGCTTTGGCTCGGGTCGGTGACACGCGATATGCCGGGGGGCAGCACGTAGTTCACGGGTGTCTTGTCGTTGTTCTCCTCGATGTTCACTGTGCTGACGGTGAGCGTGGCTGAGCTGCTTGAGGCGTCGCCCTGATAGAGGCTCTGCTCGTAGGGCCGCCAGTCGCCGTACACGAGGTCGAGCGTAGCGAAGCGCAGGACGACAGGCTCCTCGAAGTTGGTGAGGAACATGCGCATGAAGCGTATGCTTGTGAAGTCGCTTATGCTGCCCACGCGCGAGTCCCACTCGTCCAGTGGCAGGCGGAACAGATACCAGTTCACGCTCTCCGTGTTGCCGTTCCTCAGCTTCACGCTCGAGGTGCGCATGTCCGTTATGTGGTTTCTGCCCACCACCATGTCCTCGGGCCTTATGGAGACGTGATACTGGTAGTACTTCTCGTACTCGTTCAGCGTGTAGTCCTGGTTAAGGTCTTCCACGTCGGGTGTCGTCTTGTAGGCCGTCTCGTAGCTCTCGGGCGAGTTGTTGCTGTCGGGCGAGTTTCCCTCAGGCATGTTGATACGCTTGTAGCGGTCGAGTATGCTGGTCTGCGCCTGGTCGAAGTCAGTGCCGCGGTAATAGTGGTAATCGTCTCCCGCAGGGTCTGCCACGATGCTGTCGTACACCTGCTCGTTCACTAAGCCCTGCATCTGCTCGACGTACTGGGCGTAAGCCCCGAAGCTCAGCTCCTCCTGGCTCGAGAGGCCGTTGAAGCCAATGTCCTGCACCGAGCGAGCCCCGCCCTCGTTGTTGAAGGCGTAGGTGACGCTTGTGGTGTTGCTTGGCACGCGTCCCCACACCGTCTCCGTGTAGTACGACGGGTCGCCGTCGATGGGCATGCCGCTCTCGTAGAACTTCTTGCCGTCCTTCAGTATGTCCTCCGACACCTCGCCGAGGTTGATGTAGAAGTCGCCGCCGTAGTTGCCCGGCTGCCCGCTGGTGTAGATGAAGGGGTCGAGCAG
>JAJPZF010000103.1 GCA_021204545.1 Prevotellaceae bacterium | reverse complement strand
TGTCTATCGCCCCGAGCACGTTGAAGAGGAACTCCTGGTAAGCCTTCATGTCGTTCGCCCTCACCTTGAGCAGGTAGTCGAAGTTGCCGCTCACGTTGTAGCACTCGGTCACTTGCGGGATTGCCTTTATGCGCTCGGTGAAGTCGGTGGCTATGGCCTGGTTTATGCGCCTAAGCTTCACGTTGCAGAACACGACGAAGCCCAGCCCAAGCTTGTCTGCGTCGAGCAACGCCACGTACTTTTTGATGAAGCCTCCACGCTCAAGCCTCTTCAGCCGCTCGAAGACGGGGGTGGTGGAGAGATGGACTGCCGCCGCTATCTCCTTGATGGTGAGGCGGGCGTTCTGTTGCAGTGCGCTCAGTATGCTAAGGTCGGTCTTGTCGGGGAACTCGCTCATTTCTTTTGCTTCTTCAGTGTCATTGCGAAACCCCCGCCCGAAGCCATCTTTATGTTCAGCGTGACGCCTTTGCTCACTGTCTTCTTCTCCCTGAGATAGTCGGTTGCCACCTTGTTGGCGTTCGCCCCGTCGGTGAGGATGTCAGCCTCATACCAGCCCTCTTCTATGAAGCTCAGGTTGAGGCTCACACTGCGCTCCTCCCAGTTTGTCTGCCCAGCCACGTACCATGTGTCGCCTTTCCTTCGCGCGGTGATGATGTACTCGCCAAGCTTAGCCTGCGGGATGATTGTCTCGTCTGCGGTTGTGGGGATGGAGGCTATGAAGGAGGTGTAGTCCTCGTCCTGCTCGTAAGCCGAGGGACTGTCGGCAAGCATCGTGAAGGGGCTGTCGTGTACGATGTACATAGCCGCCTGGTGGCAGCGGGTGCCCATCGTCATCGGGTTATAGTATATAGGCTGGAAGTCAGCCTTAGTGGCGTTGCGCATGCCGCCGGGAGTGAAGTCGACGAAGCCGCACTGCATACGGATGAAGGGGAAGGTTACGTCGTACCTCGGCATGTCCTGAGCGTCGCGCTCGGTCCACTTGGCTTCCTCCATCCCGAAGACGCTCTCGAAGTTGACGATGTTAGGGAAGGTGCGGTTGATGCCCGTGGGCTTGTAGATGCCGTGATAGTCGAGGATGAGGTGATATTGCGCGCACTTCTCCGCTATGCGGTAAGCCATCTCGACGGCGGTCTGGTCGTCGCGGTCGAGGAAGTCCACCTTGAAACCTTTGATTCCCATCTTCGAGTACGTCTTGCAAGCGTCCTCAAGCTGGTCGTCGAGCACGTTGAACACCGTCCACAGCACAATGCCCACGCCCTTCTGCGTGGCATAGTCCACCAGCTGGTAGAGGTTGATGTCCTTCACCGTTGTCAGCATGTCTCCGCTCTTCGGGTCGTACCATCCCTCGTCGAGGATTATGTACTCCAAGCCGTGCTTCGAGGCGAAGTCGATGTAATACTTATAGGTCTCGGTGTTGATGCCCGCCTTGAAGGAGACGTGCTGCAAGCCCCAGTCGTTCCACCAGTCCCAAGCCACTTTGCCGGGCTCTATCCACGATGTGTCGCCGATTCTGTTAGGGCTGGCGAGCAGGTAGACGAGGTTGTTAAGGGGCATCTCCTTGTCCTCGTGGCTCACTGCTATGATGCGCCACGGCAGCGTCCTCTCTCCCTTGCACTTGGCGATATAGTCGAACGTGTCCGTCACATAAAGTTGCTTGCGCCCCTGCCAATAGTCCGTCTCCTTCGGGTAATGGGCGAACAAGCCCCGCAGCGATGTTCCCTCGGCTTTCACGAACATTCCGGGATAAGCCTCGAGGTCGCTCTCCATAAGTGTCAGTTTGCAGTCGCCGCAATCTATAGTGGCAGGCAAGAAGGCGGGCAGACTTTTGCTCTGGCTTAGTGGAGACACGCTGTAAGTGTTTTGAAACGCCATCGCAAGCGGGCGTTCCTCGTTGGTGGAGTAGGGGAGATAGGCGGTGAAGTCTTCGGTGAAGTTGAACTCCGCTATCTCGTCCTCCACGATATAGTCCTGCTCGCACTTGCTGAGGAACCTGTAAGCGAAGCCCTCGTTGTAGGCACGCATCTCTATCCCCAAACTGTCGCTGAGCTGTATGTCCAAGGTGTTGCAGTCAGCCTCTATGCGCTTCTGCCTGTAAAGGAAGCCAGTGGCAGTGTCGGCGCTCTTGCCTTTCTGTGCGGATAATACCTTAGTCAGCGTCTCGTCGCCTTCTATCGCCAAGCCCATTATGCAGCTGTCCATTAGGAGCTTGTCGTCGACGCTGAGGCTGTACGTCAGGCTGTCGCTGATATCCACGCTCAGTCTGCCGTCTGGCGACGTGAGCGTGTATGTCTTTGCTAATGCCGCACCAGCCGAGAGGCACAAGGCTGATAAGATAAGTGTTCTTTTCATGTCAGTATGTAAGCTTATATCTGTAGTCTTCTTGTGTTTGTGGCTCGCCCGGCTCGAAGTCTTCCATAAGGAGCGGCTTGTATTCCGTCCGGGGGCAGGCCACCACCACGAGGTACATCCTCTCGCCTGCCTTGCGCCTTATCTTGAGCCGTGCCTTGTCGGCTGAGTTTATGCCGAGGTAACGGGCGTTGGCGTCCTTGTCGAGCGCCACGAGCTGATAGCGGAACGAGGCGTTAGGGTCTTCCGCGAGGCTCTCGAACGTTACTTGTCTCACACTGTCAGGCAGCTCGACCACGTTGAAGCCCCACGTGCCCATCGGCTCTGCGCCGACAAGCTCGCCTGCCATCTTGCGGTGGCTCTCCTTCACACGCGGGAAGTCGAAGCTGATGAGACGGCTGTAGCAGTCCGCCATCTCGTCGTTCATCTCGCTGAGCGAGAGCTGGTGCACCCTCATATAAGTCTGCGCCGGGTCTTCGCCCTGCCTGCCTTTGCGGAAGAGGTTGGCTATCTCCTTCAGTCCGTGCCTCATGCTCCAGTACTCAAGCACGTAGGGCGAGCGGTATATGTTCTCGATGTCGAGGAATCTCTTGTTGAATGTGCTGCGGAAAGCCTGCCAGTGGTAGTTCTCCTCCGTCGTCCAGTCGGGATTTACCTGCCAGAGCATCCACTGCGAAGCCATCTCGAATATGCCTCCGCCTCCCCAGCACTCGCCCGTGTGGTCGCTCTCAATCTGTGACTGGAAGCTGTGTCCCAGCTCGTGCGCAATGCAGTTGAGCCTCTCGTCCTGCACCCTGTTGGGAGCTATCCACAAAGCCCCTATCTGCCCGTCATAGTCGCCTCCGTAAGCCGTTCCCTCAAGTGAGTACTGAAGCATCACCATCATTCTGTATCGCTCCGCCTTCGAGCCCGGCAGGATGAACTCAAGGGAGTCGCGGTAGAAGTCGTAAAACGACTGCAACCTTGTGAGAAGGTTGTCAAGGTCAATGGTCATAGGTTGCCCCTCAAGCGGAGGGGCTTGGGAGAGGTCGTTGCCAAAGCCGCGCTCCCAGAAGACGACGATGTCGTCCGTCGTGGCCATACGGCAATAGCTCCACTGCGAGTTGGGGTCGGCGAAGTCGTTTGCTTGCAGTTTCTCAGGCTTATATATGAGCTTGCCCTCGGGAGGCGCACACACAGTCTGCCCCGAGACTGAGCCAATTGCGGCAAGACTGAGCAGCAAGGCGCAGATTATGTTCTTCATTCCTTATATATAATGTGCCGCGAAGTTAGGCAAACTTTTCTGCGTTGCAAGAGAAAGGGCGGAGGATAAACGCTATCTTTGCGCAGGGTTATAACTTGTAATGCAATGAGAACGGCAACCGGATTTCTCCTGCTTGCACTATTGCTTTCTCAGGCAGGGGCGCAGGCGAGGGACATAGCGAAGAAGCAACGTAAAACCATCGACCAATATGCTGGATACCGCCTTGTGTGGCACGACGAGTTCGACAAGAAAGGCACTCCCTCCTCCTGCTGGGACTATGAGCAGGGCTTTGTAAGAAACGAGGAGGAGCAGTGGTATCAACCTGACAACGCCCGTGTGAAGAAAGGAGTGCTTGTCATTGAGGGCAGGCGAGAGACAGTGAGGAACACTCGCTACGACTCCCTGTCCGCCGACTGGAGGCGCAACCGCCCTGAGGCGCATTACACTTCCTCTTGCCTCACCACAAGGAAGAGCTTCACGTTCCGCTACGGGCGTGTGGAGGTGAGAGCGAAGATACCAGCTTTAGGGGGCGCTTGGCCCGCGATATGGCTGCTCGGCAATATGTACCCGTGGCCTGAGAACGGCGAGATAGACATTATGGAGTATTACATCGCGGGCGGCGAGCCTTCCATCCTCGCCAACGCCTGTTGGTCTGCCGAGAAGCCCACAGAGGCTGTCTGGGACACGGGCAGGACACCATTCACGCATTTCACGGAGCTTGACCCTGAGTGGGCTGAGAAGTACCACCTCTGGCGAATGGACTGGGACGAGAGCTTCATCAGGATATACCTCGACGGTGAGCTGCTGAACGAGGTAGACCTTAGTCTTACCCGAAACAAAGGCGGCAGGCACACGGGCTTCAACCCCTTCAGCAACCAGCTGGAGGGCTTCGGCTGCTATCTTCTGCTTAACCTCGCCATGGGAAGCAGCGGAGGGGAGATAGACGACTCGAAGCTCCCCCTGAGATATTGCGTTGACTACGTGCGTGTCTACCAGCGGGAGTAGGTGAAGCGGGACACGGGCTTTTCTCGGCCGTTCCCGAGGCAGACCAAAGCTATACGGGTGGAGAAAACGGTCCGTCGCCTGCCGCTTTGAGAGCTTAACCACAAAATTTTCAAAAAATTAGGTTAAGGATGAGTGCGCTAATCACAAATTTGGTTAATTTTGCCGTCGCGAAGGGCGCATTGTGCCCTTGGGGGCAGCTTTAGACGCATGGAAGACAATAACTTGTATAACCTATATGATATGAAAAACAGTATGCTGAAGCGAAGGATTGCCCGCCTGTCGGGGTTCTCGTGTGCA
>JAJPZF010000238.1 GCA_021204545.1 Prevotellaceae bacterium | reverse complement strand
ACGCTCGTGCAAGCGAGAGCAAACAAGCTTGCTTGATTTGCCGAGCGCAGCCGAGTGTCGCCGCAGGCCACGCTCGTGCAAGCGAGAGCAATGGAGCTTGCTTGATTTGCCGAGCGCAGCCGAGCCTCGCCGCAGGCCACGCTCGTGCAAGCGAGAGCAATGGAGCTTGCTCCGCCAGAAGAGAAGAGAGAGCCGCAGATACTTGCGCAGCTGCCCTATTGGTTGCTGCGCTCCCGAAGGGCGTGGCGACCCTTAGGGCAGCCACGCAATTGCATTCACTGAGCGCACCACAGTGCATTCACCGAGCGCATTTCGACCTCTCTTATACCGTCGCCGCAGCCGCCTCGATGAACCATAATGCCCCCTCGGGGCTATCGTTAGCCGCCTGCAAGCTAACCAAACCTACGGGGCGGGCTGCGAATACGCGTTGCCTGCGTCATCTCATTCTCCTGCTCGCGTGCCTCGCCCTCGCCTCCTGCTCCACGAAGAAGAACACGGGGGGCACTCGCTTCTTCCACTCCGTGACGGCTCACTTCAACACGATGTACAACGGGCAGGTGGCTTACGACGCGGGCATCGAGGCACAGCGTAAGGGGCATCAGGACGACTACACGGCGCTGCTGCCCATGATAATACAGACCAATGAGGCGACGGCGAAGATGGGTACGAGCAGCTATGAGACTGCCATAACGAAGTGCGAGAAGGCCATCAAGCTGCACAGCATAAAGAAGCGCCCAACCACGAAGGCGGGCAAGAAGAAGACCCCAAAGCAGAAGGCTTACCTGCAGCGGAAGGAGTTCAACCCCTACCTCAAGAACTCGTGGCTGCTGATGGGCAAGGCGCAGTTCGCCCAAGGGGAGTTCATCGAGGCGGCATCGACGTTCAACTACATCATACGCCTCTACGCAACGCAGCCCGAGGTCTTCAGCGTGGCGAAGGCGTGGCTCGCCCGCTGCTACGTGGCACTGGAGTGGCCCTACGACGCTGAGGACGTGCTTGGCAAGATGAGGCGCGACTCGGTCTCGTCGAAGGGGGCAAGGGAGAAGAACGCCACAGAGGCTGCCTACCTCATCCTCACCCGCCAGTACAGCCAAGCCTTACCGCTGGTCAAGGCAACCATCTCGCACACACGCAGCAAGCTCGAGCGCTCACGCCTTAAGTACCTCGCGGCGCAGCTCTACGGGGAGCTGGGGGACAACGGCAACGCCTACAAGTACTACTCGAAGGTCATCCGCAGCAACCCGCCCTACGAGCTCGCCTTCAACGCCCGCATAGCCCAGACGGAGGTGGCGTCGAAGGGGCAGGCGAAGAAGATGATCAAGAAGCTGCAGCGCATGGCCAAGAGCGACAAGAACAAGGACTATCTGGACCAGGTGTACTACGCCATCGGCAACATTTACCTGAGCGAGGGCGACACGGTGCGCTGCACGTGGTCGTGGGAGAAGGGCGCGGAGGAGAGCACCCGCAACGGCATTGCCAAGGCTGTGCTGCTCTTGAGGCTCTCGCAGCTGTACTGGGAGATGGAGAAGTACATCGACGCGCAGCGCACCTACCAGGAGTGCATCGCCATCCTCGACAAAGAGCACGAGGAGTACGACGAGGCGGAGCGGCGCTCGAAGATACTGGACGAGGCGGAGCCGCACCTGAGCGCCATAAAGCTGCAGGACAGCCTTCAGGTGCTTGCCAAGCTGCCCGAGAAGGAGTACCTTGCCGCCATCGACAGGGTGATAGACGAGCTGAAGAAGAAGGAGAAGGAGGAGGCGAAGAAGGAGGCTATGGCCACGGCGCAGGCTGCAACCCAAGCCGCCCGACAGCAGCAGCAGGCCGCCGTTAACGCCGCCACAAGCAACAATGCCAAGGGGGCGTGGTACTTCTACAACCCCGCGACGAAGGCGAGCGGCAAGCAGGAGTTCCAGAAGAAGTGGGGCAAGCGTCAGAACGAGGACAACTGGAGGCTAAGCCAGAAGCCACGCTCCGACCTCGGCGACGAGGAAGAGGGCTACGACTACAGCGAGCAGACGGACTCCATCGAGGGCGACTACGAGGAGCTGTCGGAGGAGGAGCAGGCGCGCCTCGACTCGCTGCAGAACGACCCGCACAGCCGTGAGTACTACCTCGCGCAGATACCTTTCACCGAGGAACAGATGGAGGCCTCGAACGAGCTGCTGAGCGACGGCCTCTACAACGGCGGCATCATAGCCATGGAGAAGATACAGAACTTCCCCTACGCCCTCGGGCTGCTGCTGCGCCTCTTGCGCGACTTCCCCGACTACGAGCCTAACTCCATAGCCAACGTATACTACCATCTCTTCCTGCTCTACGGCCGCCTGGAGAACGAGGAGGAGAGCGAGCGTTACCGACAGTTGCTCATCTCCACCTTCCCCGAGCACAAGATGGCCATACTGCTCGCCAACCCGAACTACGACATGATAGCCCGCAACGGCAAGCACATCGAGGACTCCATCTACGCCGCCACCTACGAGGCTTACAAGGCTGACCGCTACGCCGAGGTGGCACGCAACTACGAGTTCCACACGCAGAACTTCCCCGAGGGCAAGCACCGAGCCCGCATCATGTTCATCCAGGCGATGAGCCTCCTCTACACGCACCAGCACAAAGAGTTCCTCGCCCTCTTGCAGGAGATCATCAACACTTACGGCAAGGAAGAGGTGGCGGAGATCGCCGGCAGCATAGTGAAGGGCGTGCAGGAGGGCAGGCTCTTGAGCGACAGCAAGTACGACTCCAGCGACATCTGGAAGCGCCGACGCTTCAACCTGCTCGACGGGGACTCGATAACCGAGGACACGCTGAGCGCAAGCCGCATGACCACCTTCAACTTCGTGCTGGCTTACCCCAAGGGCAGCCTCGACGAGGACCAGCTGCTCTACGAGGTGGCGAACTACAACTTCACGAGCTTCCAGGTGCGCAACTTCGAGATTGAGATAATGGACGAGGGGATGCTCTCCATGATGTGCGTGAAGGGCTTCCTCAGCTATGACGAGGTGCACGCCTACGCCCAAAGGCTCTACAGCGACGCGCACATGGCGATAGTGCTGGACGGCATACGCTCCCTGCTCATCAGCGAGGACAACCTCCAGCTCATCGGCGTGGCGTTCAGCTTCGACGACTACAAGGACTTCTACGACGAGGAGTTCGCCCCTATGCAGGTGCCCGACGACCTGCGCCTCGACGAGCCCACCGACCTCGAGATACGCAACTACGATGACGAGGAGCCTCAGCCCGAGGGCGAGGAGGAGGAAGAGGAGGAGGATGACTTCCCGTATGGCTTCTAAGGGGGCTGTAGAGGCCTTTTGGCAAAGGGCTGTAGAGGTCCTTTGCGGCGACTGATCGGAGCGAAGCGACTAAGCCTTTCCCCGGGGAAGGGTTTGGGATAGGGACAGACAAACGGAGTGGCACGAAGTGCCCCTTCGGGGCTAAGAGGCAGGAACATTATATATAAAGGTATATGACAGCGAGATACAGACTTCTGTGGGTGGACGACGAGATTGAGCTCCTCACCGCCTACATCATCTACCTCAAGGGCAAGGACTACGAGGTGGACACCGTGAGCAACGGCTCGGACGCCATAGAGAGGTGCGCCGAGCGGCAGTACGACCTCATCCTTCTGGACGAGAACATGCCGGGCCTTAGCGGCTTGGAGACGCTCTCGCGCATAAAGGAGGTGGCCCCCGCCACGCCTGTGGTTATGGTGACGAAGAGCGAGGAGGAGAACCTGATGAACCAGGCGATAGGCAGCAAGATTGCCGACTACCTCATCAAGCCCGTCAACCCCACGCAAATACTCCTCACCCTGAAGAAGAACATCCACCAAAGGGAGATAACGCAGGAGGTGACGCAGAGCAAATACCAGCAGAGCTTCGCAGAGCTTGGCACGCAGATCAACGCCTCGCTCACCTTCGACGACTGGACGGAGGTGTATAAGCGCCTGCTCTACTGGGAGCGGGAGCTGGCTGAGGCTGACAGTGCCATGCTGGAGACGCTCGAGGCGCAGAAGGGCGAGGCGAACGCCTTGTTCGCCAAGTTCGTGAGGAAACACTACCTCGACTGGATAGGCGGCTCGGCAGACCGCCCCCTGATGAGCCCCGACATCTTCAAGCGCATGGTATTCCCCCTGCTCGACCAAGGGCAGAAGGTGTTCCTCATTGTCGTCGACAACTTCCGCTTCGACCAGTGGCAGACGCTCGCCCCTGAGCTCTCGCCCCTCTTCACATTCGAGGAGAGCCTTTATTGCAGCATCCTGCCGACGGTCACTCAGTACGCCCGCAACGCCATCTTCAGCGGCCTTATGCCCTCAGCCATCGAGAGGATGTTCCCCGACCTGTGGGTGGACGAGGACTCGGAGGAGGGCAAGAACATGAACGAGGCACCGATGATAGAGACGCAGCTGAAGCGCTTCCGCCGCCGCAACACGTTCTCTTACCACAAGGTGAACGACTCAACGGGGGCGGAGAAGCTGGTGCAGCAGCTTCCAAACCTCCGTCAGAACGACCTCAACGTCGTGGTGCTTAACTTCATAGACATGCTCTCCCACGCCCGCACCGAGAGCCGCATGGTTAGGGAGCTGGCGAACAACGAGGCGGCGTACCGAAGCATCACCCTCAGCTGGTTCCGCCACTCGGCAGTCAAGGAGCTGTTCCGTGCCTTGTCCGTGAGCGACTACACCCTTATCCTCACCACCGACCACGGGAGCATCCGATGCTCGAACCCCGTTAAGGTGGTGGGCGACAGGAACACTAACACGAACCTGCGCTACAAGCTGGGCAAGAACCTGAAGTACAACCCCAAGGAGGTGTTCGAGATAACGAAGCCGCAACAGGCGGAGCTCCCCGCGCCCAACCTCAGCACAAGCTACATCTTCGCCACGGGCAACAGCTTCTTCGCCTACC